>DAOWFR010000058.1 GCA_030637925.1 Methanobacteriota archaeon | reverse complement strand
ATTAATAGTAAGTGTAGTGGCAGTATTATTCAACACACTAGCATTAATATCATAAGCAGTGGTATTAACATCAATAATACAGTTTGCCCTAGGACTACCAGTGTCTGTGAAAGTGAAAACAATGTCCGTAGTATTATCATTAGTCCAAGCATTATCAGCAGGACTGCTAATAGTTACAGTAGGAGCAGTATTATCAACCCCCACTGTAATCGTGGTGTCACTCTTACCAATATTATTAGCAAGGTCAGTACAGTTCACATATACACTGCTGTAAATACCATCACTCTGTTCAGAAGCAGTTAATGTAGTATCAGTATCTTTAATCACACTAGCATTATTAGCAACACTTGTACCATCAAAATACAAACTACAATTAGCAGTGGTACTGTAGGTATCTGTATAATTAAAGGTAATGCTGGTAGTGTTATCAGTTGTATTAAAGCTGGTATTTCTTAATTTAACAGTGGGCGCAGTATTATCAACTGTGAAAACAGCATCAGAGAAGTCATTATTACTTCCATTAGTTGAAAGCTGTAGGTATATCCTCTTATCATTATCATTATAGGAAGAGGAATCCCATGAATAGGTTGAGGTAGTGTTAGCTACGATTGTATTAACAGAGAGAGGATCGTATTGTAGGGTACTTGCATCATATAGATATATCTGCACTTTATCATCTGTGGAGTCACAGTTACCAGCAACACCTGTCCAGTTAACAGTAACAGTACCACTCACATTTTCTCCACCATCGGGGTAACCGACTGTAAAAGTACCTGTACATGTAGCACATACCATATGTATTGTCAGCACAAACATTATTACTATTACTAAACCTAGAACTAGTTTTTTTTCACCCACCATTTTAAAAGACCTCCGTTCACCTCTTTTTAATATAAAACCCGCATACTACAGGCAATATTATTATTATATATCTTACTCTATAATTTTATATTCCTAGAATTAATTGTATTTAAAGGTTTGGTTGAATAATTTAAAGGTTTTATTCTTAAGAGTTTCAAGTTTCAACTTCATCGACTTATAAGTAAAAGAAACAAAAAGGTATTTAAAATAAAAAAAAATTATTTGGCTTCCTAAACTGGCTTTGGTTTTTTCTTCCTTGTAGTGCTAAGAATTATAAGCACAATTACTATAATCACTGCTATTACTAACAGAACAACTCCAAGAGTGCTTATGCCCTTCTTCTTAACAGGCTTCTCTATTGGCTCTTCTTCCTCTTCCTCTGCTACAGTCACTACTTCTTCCTCAACAGGCTCTTCTGCCACAACTTCTTCTTCAACTACCTCTTCCTCAACAATTACAAGAGCACCCTTCTCACCAATAGCAAAGTAACTAAAACCAGGAGAGTCTGCCTCATAATAAGCATACTTGTTATCAGTGCTCAGCAAGGCTGTTTTTAGCTCTTCCCATTCACCATTAACAAACCTCATAAGCACAATGTTATCTGATTCCAACTTGTTATTCAACAACCATCCCCTAGTAACCTGGAACTTAATCTTAACCACTCCCTTGACATTATCATCAGCAAGGTTCTCCTTCTTAATCTCCATGTACTTGTAAACTTTTCCTGTAATCTCTTTTGTAACACTAGCAGGCTTACCAGGCAGCTTCTCAATGGTTATCTTAATATTATTAGCCTTATTATGCACCTCAATGCTTATCTGCTTAACACCAAAATCATCACTACTAATCTTCATAATATGCGCTGCTCCAGGAGTTACCTTATCCCATGTCTTTGAAGTCTGGGGATTACGCGCAACTCCCCCACCGCCTCCGCCACCAGTAGTACAGCTCTGGCTCAAAGCAAGCCTGTTAGTTGTTGTTCCACAAGCATTTGCATCTGTAGCTGTCCTAGCCTGGGCTCTTGCTGAGC
Source organism: Methanobacteriota archaeon (assembly GCA_030637925.1). GTDB lineage: Archaea > Nanobdellota > Nanobdellia > Woesearchaeales > SM23-78 > SM23-78. The sequence continues at coordinate 24,947 of DAOWFR010000058.1, read as the reverse complement.
AAGTACTCCAACTGCTATAAGTCCAGCTCTCAACACAATCAAGAGATAATGACAGGGTTAGAGCAAACAGGTCAGTGATGTTATAAGTGATGTTCAGTCTTGTTCCTGGATTAGCACTCTTAGTGACATTTAGCCTGTACCTGTGCAATGTGCTTGCACTGCCATTATAACGTGTTAGATTGTAATTGGTATGGTTGGTTGAGTTGGTAGCATTGGTTCCGTTCAGGCTCAATGTAGCATTGATTTCAAAAGCACTTGTGTTATGCCTGTAAAGAGTTATATTAGCTATGTTGCCATTAACATCCAGTAAGCTAATAGTAATGTTGTACAGGTTCTGGGCAATAGTATAATTGTTGTTGGTAATATTAAAGTACACAAGACAACTCTCTGTGCAATCATAACTAGCAGCACTAGCATTCATTGCCACATCACCAGCACTCACACTCTGAACAGTTGGGCCAATACCTGAGAAGTGAGGTATGGTCAGCCAGGCTATTCCTGTTTGATTGTTTATATAACACTGTGACGTATTATCTGACTGGCTACAAGTCATACCACTAACAGTTTTGTTAAACCAGCTCAGATTAAAGTCCTGGTAATCTGTTGGCAGGTCAGTTGATATATTTGGTGTTCTATTCGTATCAACATTCCAGATAACATTCCAGTCCTCATCATATAGGTTCTCTATTAATATACTGATAGGAGCTGAGAAGTCAACATTCTGACCCAAGGGAATACCAATTAAGACTTCATCATATATCTCTGGTCCCATGCTTCCAAAACGCCAAGCCATCTCAAGGTTACTACCTGCCCCTGTTTCATTAGCACTGTCATCAAACAAGGCATCTGGTGGTCCTGATGCTAGCATGTCAACATTCTTGTAATGCACAGTTATGTTATTACTATCCTTTCTCATCACAAAGCTAATCTTTCCTCCTCCAAGCACTATCTTGAAAGGATTAAAGCCTGGGCCTGACTTATTCATTTCTCCTGATGGGAATAATGAGCAAGCAGATTGATTATATCCAGGCACATCACATGCTGCACTTGATTGTATCATGTCAATGAACAAGTCACTGAATGATTCATCACCAACTCCTTTTCCCATATCTTGATTGCTGCTAAGATTAATACCCACTGGACCTGTATTATTTAGCTGACTAGCTGTGAATGATGTTTTTTTGGGTGCAAACTGTTGAGAGTAGATGTTCATTCTTTTAACTCCAACACCATTCAGCAAAATAAGTTTGAGTATGCCTGCGTTAGAGACGGTAACATCCTGCATCCATTTGAAGTTTGCGCCGTCAGGCAGGGATGTGTAATCAACCTCTGTTTCTGTGAATGCAGATTGACTTATAGCATCGCCAGAAGCATTCTGCAACTGGAAAGCAACTTTCTTAATAAGGAATGTGATGTTTCCCATTGAGCCCATGCTTGCTTTATCAATAGTAATGTTGGTTTCATTACCTAACAATTCGGTTAGATTAAAACCCCAGCTAGTCACAGAAACATTTGAGTAATTTAAGCTTATATTCCTAAAAGCACCATAATAACTTGAACCTTTTCTTGCTAATGCAAACATCATGATTTTTGCTGTCATTGCAGAGCCTGGCAGGGTTATGTTGTAAAAACCACTTGTTGCATTGTAATAATCAGTCTGGTTATCCCATGCACTAATATTATAAGGCATTGGGTGGTCTTGTGATAACATTCCTGCTTCATAAACAAAGTTAATGATTGTGATATTATCAAAGCCAGTTGTTCCATTGCTCAGGTTCATGTTTCCTGAAACACGCCTCCATTCCTCTGTGGTGTTGAATATTATATCTGCGTGGTTCCCAGCATAATCACTAAGATTATTAAGGTCATAACTTATTGGGAAGCTCATGTCAGGGTAGAGCATGATTGAATAGTTCCTGTCAGCAGGCACATAAATAAGAGCAGAAGATGCCTGGCTATCAAAATTCTCTGCTATTGGATAGCCCAGCTTTGTATCCTTGACCATATAGCTGAAATTAACAGAGCCCCCTGATTCATTAACAGCTGTTATATTAATAGTGCCTCCTTCTTTAAGATAAAAGGTTATATTATTCAAAGCCCCCATGTCAATATCAGCATAAGGCAGGTCTGGCAATGGCTGGCTCACATAATCAGCGTCTGTTCCATTATAATGCCTTACAACAGGCTTATAAGAGTAAGAAGCGTTTGATGTTATATTTGAAACATTAAACCAGCCGGTTACATTACTAGTGCCATTAAAAGTGGTTATTAATGTTGGCGGCCCCCCGCCTCCTTGAACATAAAGCTCCATGCTGACATTTGTATTATTAAGTGCAGTTCCATTGACATCCTTTGTAAAGCCATAGAAGTCAAAATTAGCACTGACATTGCAAGCCAACAACACAATTAAGAATATGGAGATATAACTTAATCTTTTCATTTTAACCCTCACCCTTTTTATTTTTGTTTTTATTTTAAAATACCTAAGATTTACTACTGAATCCTGATTCTTATATCTTTATATATTTCTAGAGATAACAATATATAAAGGTTTCGTTTAATATATACAAGTTTTATTCTTAAGAGTTTCAAGCTTCAACTTATTCAACTTATAAATAAAAGAAACAAAAAAGTATTTAAAATTTAATAAAAAAAAATTATTTGGCTTCCTCAGTTGGTGTTGACTTGGTCTCTTCAACTGCCTTTGGCTTCTTCTTCCTGACAATGCTGAGAATTATCAGCAGAATCAATAAAACCACTGCTATTACTAACAATATAATTCCAAGAGTTTGCATTTAAACATCACCCTCCTTTTTGTTATGTAATATAACCTTGTTTAGTATTATCTCTTCCTTAAGATATATTTAAAGGTTTTGTTTTCTAGCCCTTACATGAAAATAACAATAATCTTTTTAAGCAAACCCATAATTTCTATTTATTATGCCCACTCTGTTCCCATGGATGAAGAAGAGAAAAGTGCTTGTTAAAAAAGAATCCAGTACTAATCCTGAATATGGCTGCAACCCAGAACAAAGAAGCACTAAGGAACTATTAAATTATGGCATTGTTAATATTGACAAGCCCTCAGGTCCTAGCAGCCACCAGGTAAGTGCTTATGTAAAAAAAATTATTCATATAAACAAATCAGGGCATTCAGGCACTCTTGACCCAAAAGTTACTGGTGTGCTGCCTGTTGCTCTTGGTAGAGGCACGAGAATCGTACAATCATTACTAACAGCTGGCAAAGAGTATGTGTGCTTGATGCACATACATTGCGATTATAAAGAAGGAGAATTAAGAAAAGTTATTAAGAAATTCATTGGTGAAATTGACCAGCTGCCTCCGGTTAGGAGCGCTGTTAAGAGAGAGCAAAGGAAGAGGACTATATATAATATAGGTATTATTGAAATCATTGGCAAAGAAGTATTATTCAGGGTTGGGTGCCAGGCAGGCACATATATCAGGAAATTATGCTCTGATATTGGCAAAGAGTTAGGAACAGGAGCTCATATGGCAGAGCTAAGAAGAACAAGAGCAGGTCCTTTTGATGAGGATACTCTCATCACATTACAGGATCTAGCAGATGCTTATTATTATTACAAGGAAAAACAGGATGATAAAGAATTAAGAAAAATAGTTATGCCAATAGAAGCAGGTGTTAAGCATTTATCAAAGGTATGGGTGCTTGATAGCACTGTTGATACCTTATGCCATGGAGCATTTCTTAATATTCCTGGAATATCCAAGATAGAACAAGAAATAAAGCCTGATGATAAGGTTGCTGTTATGACCTTAAAAGATGAACTGGTAAGTGTTGGTATTGCTTATATGAGTTCAGAAGAAGTTATGGATAAGAGCAAGGGCTTGTTCTTAAAACATGAGCAGGTGTTTATGAATCCAGGAACTTATTCTAAAATTTAATATAATCAAAATAAAGAAGAAAAAATAAAAATCTTAAATGCTCTTAAACCAATCAATTGCCCACTTGCCAATTATTGGCAAAGGCTTTTTCTTACCTGTTGCTGCATTTACAATTCCTATAATCCAGAGGACAAAAACAATTAAGCCTCCTATTGGCAGGATTATGAACCATCCTATGAAAGGAATTATTGAGCCCACAATGTTAACAACAATAGCTGCTATGAACAGCATCAAGGCTTGCTTTGCATGATAAACAGCAAAGTCCTTTTTAGGCTTGATAACCCACAAAGGAAAAATCCACAGAATGAACAAGTAGGACAGAATAGCCCATAGCTTTCCTTCATCAACTCCACCAGACTTAACTTCTTTCTTAGCCATAAAAACACCCCCTATACTTAGTTTATTAATTTCACCTATTTAATTTAGAAAAGAAAAAGCTTATATAAATAATTTGTTGTTTAGAGCTTTGATGCTATTTGTTCAAGTCTCTCCAATTGAACTCTTCCATGAGGAAGTTTCTTATAGTATGCAAAACTAACTTGTCCCGGCCCAACTCAACTGCATTCTATGTCCATGTAAGTCGTTTACTAGGTAATGATATGCTTGGATTCTTGTAACCTCTTCATTTCCTAAATGTTCAAGATTATCTATGGTTCTTTTTTCAAGCTCAATCAGGGCTTCTATTCTTTTTCTAGATGTGTTTTCATCACCCTTTTTATACGGGTGCTCATATATTTTGTCTGCTAAAGTTGTATATTCTTTAACTAATGATTCAAACTTGTTCTTGTCGGTCATTTTTATCCCTCCTTGTTCAGATAGGTTCATATACGCTTTTGTCTAGATAATTAATGAAAAGACGTTCGGTTAATTGTTGAGAAAATATTACTCCTTTAACTTGTTTGCATGATAAATTCTCAAGATTATTTATGGTCTTTTTTCAAGCTCCATAATATCTTTTATTTTGTTTCTTATTGATCCTCTTTCACAAATCTTTGGGAGTAATACCCTGTAATCATTAACTAACTGCTCGTAAGTATTTGTTTCATTTGTCTTTTTCATTTTTAAACCTCTCTTGTAAATTAACAAACTCCTTCTTTCTTATAATGTTACTATGATTCTCAAGGTAACCATCACAAATCCAAATCATACGATATAAATCATTTTGTTGTTGTGGTTTTAATTTATCATATAATTCCAAATAGTCCTTTTGAACCTTAGTTAGCTTTTCTAATGCCTCAAGGTTTTTACTGCTAGGACTTGACTTTACAGTCTTTGGGATATCCTGGATTCTTTGTACCAATGATTCATAGGTTTTGGTCATTTTTTAACATCCCCTATAATTTGGTTAACACAGTATTCAAGTATCCTATTTACTTGTTCATATTCTTTAGATGAAACATATTTTAATCCATAGGAACCTGCTGAATGGTCATTGTCTTTACCAGGACACAACTCAGTAGTATATTTAGTACTCACTATGCTCTGGGCAACCTCTCCTAGATAAGCTTTCTTCTGACCATTCTCTGCTTCCAATGCCAAACCTAATGCTTCTCCCCAACTTCCTTGTGAAATTGCGTGAGAGAATCTTTCAGGAAGTGGTCCTGTCTTTTTTTTCAAATTTTTTAATTGCTTCTCACACACTTCCAGGCTCTTCTCAAGTTGACTAATCTCTTGTTTATCTTTTTTCTCTTCTTCAACAAGTCCATCATATTTCTTTATTATTTTTCTTTTTGATGTCATTTTTATCCCTCCAAACTTTTATTCAGTGCCTGGAATTAAGTAATCCCAGACACCTAGGTTGAGACCAAAAACTTTTTGTTACTGAGCAGTAAGATATAACATCTATTTAAATATTCTCTCCCCCTAAGTGCGTAGTAATAGAAAGATTTATATATTATAAAACCTTCTCTTAACCTATGGAATGGGATATATTAAGAAAAATAGGATTAACAGATGGTGAAATACGGGTTTATAAGGCTCTTATCCATCTAGGAAAATCTTCTACTGGAAAAATCATGAAGAAGTCAGGCATATCAAGCTCAAAGGTTTATTTGATTCTTGAAAAACTCATACAAAAAGGGCTTGTAAGCTTTGTGATTGAGAACAATGTAAAGAAGTTTCAAGTGACTAACCCCCAATCAATTCTGGATTATGTTGATAAAAAGAAAGATGAGTTTGAGAATATAAAGAAAGATTTTGAAAAAGTAGTTCCACAGATTAATGCAATTCTTGGAACATATGAAGAAGAATCAGCACAGGTGTACAAAGGAATGAGAGGTATCAGAGTTGCTTTTAGTAATTTGCTAGAAGAATTAAACAAAGGAGAAGAATACTATTTCTTTGGTGTTAGTAAAGAAGAGATGTCTAATAAGCAGGTTCTTGTGTTTTTCCAGAATTTGCATGCAAAAAGAATAGCCAAAGGAATTCATGTGAAAGGAATAGCTGATACAATACTAAGAGAGTTGTACTCAAAAACGCCTATTTTTAAAAAAATGTTTTCAATAAGATACTATGATTTAACCTTGCCAACAGGTATTGTGATTGGAAAAAACAGAATTCTAATACTAATATGGGGTATTGAGAACACATGTTATGAGCTTATTTCTAAAAGAGCAGCAGATAGATACAGAGAATTCTTTAATAAGATATGGGAAAAAGCAAAAAAATAAATTTCAATCACTAGCAAATAACTCACTATCCTTGACCTTGAACAAGCCAATCCTTACACCTGCATCAAGCCAGGCATGAGCATAATTAACAGCTGCTAAGGCTAATACATAATTTCCTTGCTCTCTGAAGTGCTTTGCATCAGATATATATCTCTCTGCCATATCAAGAAAGTCAGCAGCCTCCTTGGCTCTCTCAGCATCCTTTTCACTTGATTTAACCTTTTCAAGAGCTCTGCCTGTTATGTCAAAGTACTTGTCAAGTCTTTTATCACATACAATATTGATTTTTTTATCACTTTTCTCTTCTTTTCCAGGCATTACTTAATCTAATGGTACGCAAGCTTTATAAATATTTGTCTAATAGTGAATAAAAAGAATGGTTAAAACAAAGAATAATATTTGGTTATTAATTACTGGTGGCACAGGATTCATAGGTCATCATGTTGTAAAGGGAATTTTAAAAAATACAGCCTGGAAAATAGTTGTTCTGGATAATATTAATCATTACTCTGCCAAGCTAAAAAGAATTACAGATACTCAAATCTGGGAGAAAGAAAAACACAGGGTTAAATTCATTTGGCATGATTTAAAATCAGAAATAAAGGAGGACAAAGCAAAAGATATGGGAAAAGTAGATTATATTTGGCATCTGGCTGGCTCAAGTGATGTTGAAAGAAGCATAAAAAACCCTTTAGGGGATGTGATGAATAATGTGGTTGGGACTTGTAATCTCCTTAACTTTGCCGGAACTTTAAAAGGATTAAAAAAAATGATTTATTTTTCAACAGATGAAGTGTTTGGGCCAGCACCAGAAGGAATAAACTACAAAGAATGGGACAGGTATAAATCTAATAATCCTTATGCTGCAACCAAGGCAGGAGCTGAAGAACTATGTTTAGCATTTCACAACACTTACAAGCTGCCAGTATTCATTACCCATACCATGAATGTGTTTGGTGAACGCCAGCATCCTGAAAAGTTTATTCCAGCCACAATAAAAAAGGTTTTAAAAGGTGAAAAAGTTATAATACATGCTGATAAAACAAAGACAAAGCCTGGAAGCAGAATGTGGATTCATGCTAGAAATGTGTGTTCAGCCCTCTTATTCTTGACTGAAAAAGGAAAAGCAGGAGACAAATATAATATTGTTGGTGAAAAAGAGGTTGATAATATGGAATTAGCACAGATTATAAGCAGCATAGTTGGTAAACCCTTGGATTATGAGATGGTGGATTTTCATTCAAGCAGACCAGGACATGACCTTAGATATTCTTTGGATGGTACTAAAATGCAGAAAATGGGTTGGAAAATACCAAAAACATTTAAAGATAGTCTTGAAAAAACTATTAAGTGGTATCTAAAAAACAAAAAATGGCTAGAAGATGATGGTAAAAAAGAAGAAAAAACCTAAACAAGGCAAGCCAGAGCTAATGATTGGAGGCCAGGCTGTTATTGAAGGAGTAATGATGAGAACCAAGGATAAGTATGCTGTGGCTGTCAGGCACCCTAGTGGAAAGATTGTTATAAAAAAACAAAAGCACATTTCTTTAACCAAGAAGCATAATCTTCTTGGGTTGCCCTTTATCCGCGGGATAATAATCCTTGTTGAGACCATGATTCTAGGCTTTAAGGCTCTTACCTTTTCTGCTAATCAGGGACTGCATGATAAAAAAGAGGAAATAGGAACCCTTGAGCTCATAATCACGTTTATAATCTCAATAATCTTTGCTCTTGTATTGTTCAAATTCATACCCTTGATGGTAGCCACTCTTTTAAAGAACAAGCTAGCAGGAAGCAACTTTTTGTTCAACCTTATTGATGGCTTATCCAAGTTCACCATCCTCATATTATACATCCTAGCAATCTCATTAATAAAGGATGTTAAGAGATTATTCAGGTACCATGGTGCAGAGCACAAGACTGTTTATTGCTATGAGGGTAATAAGAAGCTCACAGTAAAGAATGTGAAAAAGGAGTCAAAGGCTCATCCCAGGTGCGGCACCACCTTTATCTTAGTAGTCTTATTCCTCAGCATATTGTTCTATCTCCTCATACCCTTTGAAACCAGTTTCTGGCTTAAGCTCTTGATAAGAATACTCTTCCTGCCCTTAATAGCAGGCATTTCCTATGAGTGGATTAAGCTTAGCAGCAAGCATCCAAAAAAGCTTCACAGTAAAATACTTATTGCTCCTGGTCTCCTGGTTCAGAGCCTAACCACAAGAGAGCCTAATGATAAGCAGATAGAAGTGGCAATCAAGGCTTTGAAAGGGGTTGTTAAAGAATAATTCTCTTGTTAAATCTCTTTAAGAACCCTCTCAACCTCTTTTCTTGTCATAAACTTCTCAGGGTTCCATAAGTCCATTCTTTTCTTAAAACGCTCTAACTCCTCGGTTTTTATACTGCTCTTTAACTGATTAATGACTCCTAGGATTACTTTCTGGACAGAGCGCACCTCTTCTCTTAGTTCACCAACATCTTTTTTTATATCCTCTAACTCCATCATCAGAGTCCTTTTCTTGGTATCAGTACTTGTGATGAACTGGCTGATATGGTTTGAAATCTGGCCTGATGTTCTCTGAAGGCTTTGGAGTCTGGAAGACATGCTTTTAAGATATTCAGAAAGCTCCAGGACTTCTTTTTTATCAACACCTGCCATAATTAATAATGATTTGTTATTAGTTAATAAATGTTTTGCCATAAAACATCATTTGAAAAGAGAACATTTATAAAATCTTAATTTTGACAGATTTTAATTCAAAATGAAAAACCTAGTTTTTATTCCAACATATTGGACTTTTGAAAAAGGGAAGGTAAGCAGTGTTTTTGATCATCCTGTTTTGTATTCTAAGAGAGGAACACTTGGAAGGACTCTGAAAAGTTTCATTAACAAAGGAATGAAGCATGATATTTTGATTCTGCCAGTGCCTTTACATAGGAACATAGAAAGTAAGGTAAAACATATCACAGAAAAATTTCCAAAATTAAATATACGTGTCTTGGTTAGAGAAGATTATAAGAAAATAATAAATGAAGCAAGAAGACTAAATCTGACACGAGAATTCAGAAGACAGATTAATGTTAAGGATTATGGAAATGTCCGTAATATAGGTCTCATCTATGGATTAAAACAAGGATATGATAATATTATAATGGTTGATGATGACGAAGTTGTTGAAGATGATAATTACTTTAAGAAAGCGCTTGAAGGAATCGGTGTGAAAATAAAGGGCAAATTTCTTCTAGGAAAAACAGGGTACTACCTTAATGAAAAGGGGACCTATAAATTAACACAACTTAACCCGGAGATTAGGAAACTCTGGCTTAAGGAAACATACATCAACAAAGCAATTTCTAATGCGATTAAGCATAAGCAAAGGTTTAATCACACCTCAATAGCCCTTGGAGGCAACATGGTCATAAATTCCAAGTTATTTAGAAAAGTTCCTTTTGACCCATACAATACCAGAGGGGAAGACACAGATTATATGATAAATGCCAAACACTTCGGACACTTGTTTTTAATGGATAAGCAGCTTACAATAAAACATTTACCTCCAAAGAAAATAAAACCTTACTGGAGCAAGCTTAGGCAAGACACTTATAGATTTGTTTATTTGCGTGAAAAAATGCACTATTTAAATATCAGTATAAAAGATGTCAGCCCTTATCCAGCATATTTCTTGAGAAAGAACCTAATAAGAAAAATAATCAAAACTAATGTTAACTATGCAAAAGCAAACTTGAAGAGAGGGGGATATAAAGATTGCCAGGAATATCTAAAGAACGCTTCTGAAATATTAGATGATGCGCGTGAATATGCAAAAAATAATGCAAAAAAGTATTTCAAATTTCAGAAAGAATGGATAAAATATGCTAAAAGCATTCAAAATAAACCATTATAAAAAACTATTTATAATCCTCATTAATCATTATTAAAAAATGCAGCAAAAACTAACCATATGTGTTCCTTCGTATGGCAAAAAAATCAGAAACCAGTACATACTCGCAAGGTTGTTAAATAGTTTTTTGAAATTGCCTTCAGATAAATTCAGGGTAATAATATTTAATACAAATGACCCTCTTGATGATAAAGTTACTGAAGGTTACAATAAACTTATTCAAAAATTTAAAACCAGATACGAGATTATGCAAGTTACTGTGCTCGATATTCAGTTTCTGTGTGATTTTTTGCTTGACAAGGAATTTAATGGGATTGCTCAAAGACTTACTTTTAAGGGTTACTCAAATTTTCGGAATATCATGCTGGTCGTTGCCAACATTTTAAGGTCAAAAGTCATTTTAATGATTGATGATGATGAAGTGGTTGAGAATAAGAAATTTATTGATAGAGCTTTAGAATTTATAGGGGATATATATAGGGGAAAAATCTTATACGCTAAAACCGGGTATTACATATATGAGGGCAATGGTTATAAATTGATTCAGAAAAGCCCTATAAAAAGAAAGCTATGGTTAAAGGAAACATACATAAACGAAGCATTGGAAAAGACAATTAAGTAAAAGAAAAGATTAAACCAAACAACAATGGCCTTTGGAGGGATAATGGTTCTGCATAAAAACATTTATACCAAATTATCATTTGATCCAAACTGCCCAAGAGGGGAAGACACTGATTATATGATAAATGCCAAGCAGTTCGGCTTTGAGTTTCTCCTTGATAATAAGTTAAAAATAAAACACCTCCCCCCAAAAAAATCCGTCCAATACTGGGATAAACTAAGGCAGGACATTTACAGATTTATATATACTCGTGAAAAACTTAAATATTTCAACAAAATAAGCATAAGACAGTTAGAGCCTTATCCTGCCATATTCTTAAAAGATGACCTGGATTACAGGGCTGTTGTTACCAGTGTTAACTATGCTAAGAGATCTTTAAAAAGGAAAGATTATGTTTCTTACAAAGAAAGTTTCAAAAATGCAGAGCTTGTTTTTAAGGATGCAAAGGTTCATGCTGTTGTTAATGCTCCCAGATACTTTGAGTTTCAAAAGCTTTGGCAGGAAATGATGAAGGATGTGCCCAATCTCAAAGGTTTAAGAAAACATTTTAACCGGTTCTAGAAATAATTCACCAAAAAGTTTTTATACTCTGGGGTAGATTAAGTTTAGAGAAAAGGGGTGAATAATTGTCAGAGGATATTTTGCCACCAGCACCACCAGGAGAGCAGAAGCTTGTTTCTAGGAAAGAGAAAAAAAAGAAAAGTGTTCTTAGTAACTTGTTCAAGAAGAAAAAGCAAAAGCCCTCTGAGCCTTCTATTCCTCTTGGGGAAATAGAAAAAAAAGAAGAACCTGTTCCTGAGGTTCCAGAGGATATTAAGCTTGATGAGGTCAGGGAGCGTCTAGGTTTGGAGCCTCCTATTAAAGAGGAAGTTGGTGAGCCTCCAAGGATAGAACCAAAAGCAAAGAAAGAAGAAGAGAGAGAAGAAGGAAAAGAGGAGACAGAAAAGGAAGCTTTTGAACTGCCTGAAATAGAAGAAATAGAAGAACCCTTACCCATAGAAAAAGAGATTCTTGAGGAGCCCAAAAAGATAGAGCCAAAAGCAAAGAAAGAAGAAGAGATGGCTGAAGAACTAGTTCTTCCAGAACCCCATGAGACTGATTGGACACAAGAGGTTAAGGTTAAGAAGTCTTTAAAAAAAGGGTCTGGGTTTGTAAAGGAAGTAAAACCCAAAGTAGAGACTGGTAAAAAGCCTCTTAAGACTGAGTTCATTGAAGAGGTTATACCAAAGGATGTTAAGGAACTTGCAAAGGGTATTAAGAGGAAGAAGTTTGAACAAGAGAAAGGCATTGGGTATGAGCCAGAAGTAAGCTTGGAAGAAAAGCCTGAAAAAATAGAAGAACCATTAACCATAGAAAAAGAAGAAGAAAAGCAGGAAGAAGTTAAACCTCAACCCATTAAGATTGCGCCTGTTAAAAAAAGGAAAGTAAAGGAAAAACAAGTCAAAAAGACAAAAAAACCAAAAGCCAAGGCTCTTGATAAACCCATAAAAGAGCTTGAGAAAGAACTCATAGAAAAGATAAGAGTGGATATAAGAGAAGAAGAAAAGGCAAAGCTAGATGAGGAAAGACAAAGATTAGAGCAGGAAAAGCAGTTATTAGAGCAGCAGAAGATTTTGGTTTCTGGCGAGGCTAACAAGTATGACTTCAGGAATAAGCAGTTCATAAAGGATAAACAGGAGATGGCACAGAAAGAAAAACAACTTAGAAAAGACAAAGCAGAGGCAGAGGAGTTATTAGAGAAACTGCCTGCTATGAGAAAGGATTATCAGAAGCTGCAAAAAGGAATGAAAGAGATTTATGAGAGGCTAGAGTTAAATGATGGATTAGAAGAAGAGATAAGAGAGCGAGAAGAAGCTCTGAGGCAAGCTCAGAAAAGACTTGAAAGAACAGAGGAAAAGATAAAAGAAGAAGGCTTTTCTGACTACTTGGAGTCAGAACTAAGAGGAAAACCTCTTGTAGAGCCTAAGTTTGAGGAAAAGGATATTCTAAAGGCATCTCATCTAGAGGTTTATAACATGATTGATGAGTGCAAGGCCTTGATAAGAGAGAAAAACATTTCAGAGGCTAAGAAGGTTTATATGAAGCTAAGAGAGGCTTATAACACTATGAAGCTCAAGACCAGTGATGAAGACATGCTCCACACTGCAATAGGAGAGTTATACAATGATATCAAACTCGCAGAGATGGAGGGCAGCGGGGGTTGATTGTTTCTTAGGACTAATTCAATCTACAAAGAAAGTTATCAAAGAAAAGAAGATAAAGCTAACATTTAAAAATAATCTGATGTTCTTCATTATTTAATGAAAACAAATAAAAACATATTAGTTACAGGTGCTGCCGGATTTATCGGATACCATTTATTTAACAGACTATCTCAGCAAGGTGATAATGTCATAGGACTAGATAATTTTGACTATCCATGTGGAGCAGAGATTGATTGTATGAGAGGAGATGTTAGAGATGCTACATTAATTGATAAATTGATAGGAGAAATTGATGTTGTTTATCATTTAGCTGCTCAATCTGATGTTAACAGATCTTATATTGAACCTGACCTAACTTTCAAGGTAAATGTTGGTGGTACAGAAAATGTTCTTAAAGCATGTAAAAAACATAAGAAAAGATTGATTTTTGCAAGTAGTTGTGAAGTGTATGGAACAGCACAAACCAAATCTATTTCTGAAGAACATCCCTTAAAGCCACATAGCCCTTATGCAGTAAGCAAAAAACAAGCTGAAGAAATATGTATAGAGTATGCAACAAAATATAAAGTTAGAGTAAGTATCTCAAGAAGTTTTAATATTTATGGACCTTTACAAAGAAATGATAGTTATGGTGCTGTTATTCCTGTTTTTGTAAAAAGAATATCCGAAGGTGAACCTCCTGAAATATCGGGCAATGGAACTCAGACAAGAGACTTCATGTACATTAATGATGCACTTCAAGCTTATGAAATAATGTTCAAATCAGATCTTTACGGAAAACCAATTAATTTTGGAACTGGAAAAGATGTTTCTATCAACAGTTTAGCTAATTTAATAATTAAATTATTTGATTTTGATTTAAGACCAGTCTATGAGGGTTCTAGACCTAATGAAGTTATGAAGCTTAGGGCAGATATTTCTAAAGCAAGAAAATTAGGTTTTAATCCTAAAATAAGTTTAGAAGATGGGTTAAGGTCGTACATTGATTGGTTTAAAAAAGAAGATTAATTAATTATTTCTCACAACTAATAACAGTATCTTTTATACTGAACTTAACACCCAGGAACTTCTCTGCAACATAAATGTTTGACTTGACATGATTGGTTATTTCACTGGTTTTTACCAAGCCACCTGCTAATGCCATGAAGGGTATGAGCTGGTCTGCCAAGTATTTATCAGCAGCAGCTCCTGAATTAATAACCTTAAGAAGATTATCAGCTGCTTCTCTGCCAACAACCTCTGCTCTCTTATTTCTTTCTCCAAGGCCATCAGCTCCAAGGATTAATGGATTGTTAAAATCTATCTCCTCTTCTCCATAAACAGCCCATAATGTTATGCCAGAGCCAGTGCTATAAGTCTTTGAGTACTCATGCTTTACATTAAAAGGAACTTTTAACTTATCAAGATCAAGCCTGGCACTCTCTGCTTGTCTCTCAGCAACCCTTGCATTCTCTAAATCAATTGATGCGTGACTAATCCCTTTAATTTGCAAAAGCTTTTTTTGCTCTAATAAAAGAATAGAAGGTATTTCATCATTAAGAGTATACTTGCCATTAATAATAACTTTTATTTCTCCTCCTCCTTTTGGGTAATAACCTCTTTTAAAAAGATTAGCCTCTATATCAGCGTACCTGTTCATCTGAGGAAGAAAAACAAACTTAAAATAATCATAGGGCTGGGACCACTTCACATCAGTGCCTCCTATGATACTAAAAGAAACCTTTTTTCCACAGAAAATACTAGGTAATAATAATGATTGGAGTAAGAGGGTTATTGAGCCTGCTGTTCCTATATCAATCTTATGACTCCCTCCTTTAATCTCTCCTGGCTTAAAAGATATTTCTGTGCTACCAATAGTATTACCACTAACCTCTCCATTGCACAGAGTTGATGCACTATTAACCCCACTCAGATGCTGAGGTGCAAGCCCAGGATTACATCTTCCTTTTCTGATATTATTTATCCTAAAAGCCTTGCCTGTGGCCATGCTAAGAGCAAGTGCCTGTCTAAGAATAGCTCCCCCTCCTTCCCCATGGCTGCCATCAAGTTCAATCATAATGATAAGAGGAGATTTGAAAGGGTATAAAAAATTAATTAAAAAGGTTAAAACCACTCTAAAGTGAGTAAGGTTTTTAAATGATGAGGTATTCCTAAAACAAGATTATGACAGTAGCTCATTATGACGGATATACTTATGATTTTGGAAGAACACCTAAAAAAGATTTAGAGGAGGTTATAAACCAGATTGAAAGAAACAAACCACTTAAACCTGTAAGTATTTTTATTCCTTCTACTAAAAAACACAGTATTGATTTAGACTCTTTAAAATCAGGAAATCCAAGGTTAACATCATCAGCAAATCACATTCTGACTACCTTAAGCACTCAAAAATATCCTAATGAACTAATTATTGGTTTTGATCAAGCAGAAAAAGAAATGACTGATATTTTTAGACAACTCTTACCAGAGTTCCCTTACAGGGCTGTTGTTATATGGAATGATGACCCTAGAATAAAGCAATGGGAGAAGAAACTAAAGACTGAAAGAAACTATAACATACTTCCTGGAAAAGGTTTAAATCTATGGAAAACATTAATTTATGTTTTTGAGCAAAAAAACAGATACAAGGATGCCAAGGCTCCTGTTTGTGTTGCTCATGATATGGATATACATCCATCTGTTTATAATGAAACTTTTGTTCCATTTCTTGTTCACCCAATTATTCATCCCCAAACAAATATGAACTTTGTAAAAGCATATTATGAAAGAGTGAGAAAAAAAGACAAGTTTAACTATTTCATGGGACGGATGAGAAGACACTTAATCGGTTCCTTGTTACTTGCTCTAAAACGTTCACTAATTGGGAATAATACATATGTAGGAGATATAAGGGAATATTTGGGTTCTTATAAATATCACCTATCAGGAGAAATTGCAATAGACCCTGACCTTATACATGAAATGGAAATCCCGCCTGATAGGGCTCTTGAAATAGGAATGTTGTTAAATATGTATGGTAAAAACAAGAGAATTGGACAGGCAGATCTGATAATTTATGATCATGAACATAGCCCTTTAAGCAGTGATGACCCAGAGAAAGGACTATATAAAATGGGAGTTGATATTGATAAGTTTATTCTTAGAAAAATAGATGCAGGCGGAGTAAAAGAATTATCAGAAAAAGCAGTATATGAAAGCATAAAATCACATTTAAAGAATACTGGTAATGAAATGTTAAATGGCACTCTTGTTGTAACCAAGAACAGACCCAGCTTTGATTTTGATCCAGAAGAAAGAGATGTAAGAGATATGTGTATAGATTGCTTTGAGCTTGCTTATTCTACATATAAAGAACACCCTCGAGAGTTAGCACAACTTCCAAATGTTGAGAAAATCCCTGTTATCTATAGGGATAGATTTATGGACATAGTAGAGGACCAGAACCCTTTCCTCAAGGAAATGAGAAAATAAAGAAATAAAAAATTAATACCCCAGCCTCTTTATTGCTTGTTCATACCAAGGCCTAGTAATTTGTTTAGCTTTCTCAGAACTAATTCTATTAAACATCCAGTCTAATTTCATCTTTACTTTTTCTTTTCCAACCTCATCGATTTTATCAGTTAAAAAATGTTCAACATTATTCTCAAAAAAACTAACACTATCTGCATCTTTTACTAAATTTTGGTCTTCGTTCCCTCCCTCTTCATGTTTTGAAACCAACATTTTAACTCTATCTACGAGTTCTTGAGCAGCACCTTGCTTTTTTAGAAAGTCTTCGATGATTTCTGCGCCTCGATCTTGATGAGGCCCAAAGAATTCTTTATGAGTAAAACCTGCTGTATGCTTTTTTTCCAGAAGATCCTTTTGTCTATATGCTCTTTCAATATCATGTGCTACTGCAGAGATTAGTAAGGCATCATCCGCATCAGGTCTTAGTTGCTTAACCCAGTAAGCTGTTCTTTTAAAATGCTTTATTTGATGGGCTTTTCCTGCTTTTGTGAATGAGTCCTCTACAAATTCTTCTACTTGTTGATATAATTTTGAAGGCATTATCTGTTCTAAATAAGAACCTTTATTTAAATATTACCGAAACATTTAAATACCACAATAACTACTAGTATCATAAAAAGGATACTAGGAGTCATATAAATGAATGTTTGCAACGGTGTTACAGATAAAACAGTAACTGAGGCCGTAGAAATAACAAGGCTAGAACCAGTAATAATTGAGGTGGAAGAAGATGACAGAATCTTCTCTCATCTCATACTATTTGAATTAATATATAAACTAGATATCACCCCGGAGGAAATCATAATAAACGGAGAAGTACAAGAAACAATATTTGAATCAGAAAAACAAGAATACTAAAAACCTATTTCTCAAGCTTATTCATCACAAACTTATATGTCTGCTCTGCTGTCTCTTCAACAGTATGATTAGTAGTATCAAGCACAAGGTCAAAGTGATTATGGTCAAAAGGATTAACACTATAAAGCTTATCATACCTTCTTATACCAGACGCTTCTCTTTCTTTAACCATTTTTATAGCTTCTCTAAGACTCTTAGGATGTTCTTCAAAATTAGCTCTCTCTAAAATTCTCTTAGCTCTAACTTTGATATCAGCATCAAGAAAAATCTTTATGCTATCAGGGAAAAAATAAAAACCAAGCCAGGCATCAACCACAAGATTATTCTCTGTCTTGCTCATCCTCTTCATCTCATCATCAACCAGCTTATCAGAGTAAGGGTCTTTCTCAGCCATCTCATTAAGCTCAGCAAGGGTTATGCTTTTGTCAACAGCAAACTTTCTTCTAATATCACCTGCGCAATAGAACTTATAACCAAGCCTTTTAGCTAATGCTCTGACAGCACTAGAAGTGCCACTACCAGCTCTTCCACCGAGAGTTATAATCATAGAACAAGAAGAAAAAATAAGGGTTTAAAAATACTTCGTATTTTTAACCATAAAAATTCAGAATTTTTATGTTTTAAAAAGTTTTTGAAGAATCAAAACGATTTTTTTATTGATTTTTTTCTTGCTATTCTCTTAGGTTTACTATTATCAGGATTTCTAAGCAACCTTTTTGCTCCTTTTATTGTATCACTGGAATAGATTAAGTGCTTAAGAACTTGAGTTTTATTCTCCAGAGGCTTTGGAATGTTCATATGACAAGGATCATTTTGAAGCTCAGCATCAGTTATACTGGGTTCATTTATATTAAATGGGGGGGTTACTGTAAATGGGGGGGTTACTGTACTTTCTTGGTAGGAATGTATCTTTTCTTGTATTCTATCCTGATACCCAACAGGATCTTTTAAATATTCGTTTATTGTAGCAAACATTGGCTTTGGAAGTTCTTGTGCAAGAAATTCTAAAAGACCAGAATCTGAACTCATTATTTCTTCTTCTAAAGAGGATAAGAAAGAAAATATATGTTCAACTGCTTCTTTTTTTAATTCAGAAATATTAAAAACACCTTCTTCTGAATACCAACTAAAAACCTGTATGATTTCCTTTTTTATATTAAAATAATACGGCTTGGTTTCATCCTCAAAATCAGGCAGAGTATACAGCGGATGCCAAACACTTCCCACAAGTTTTCTTATTTCATTACTTTGGAAATAAGTTTTTTTTCGTGTTTCTTCACTTAGTGGTGCTGTACCTCCCTCGAACTCTAGAGGGTTCTCCTCTAGGTCAAGGTTATCATACACACTACTAAACCTAGTATTGAACTGACTTCGTGTAACATAAGGAAAATCATTGCGAGGATCTTGTCTAAACATATTTAACCACCTTATTATTTATATTATACTCTATTATATATAAATTTTTCGGTTTCATAGTTATCATATAGTGGTAACAAAACAAAAAGAAAAAAATCAGCAAAGCCCTTTCTTCTTCTCAAGCTCTCTTAGCTGTTCTTTTATAAACTCCCTGGTCCTGGTATTATCCTGCTCATGCATTAATTCACCACATTCAGGGCATTTGAACTTGAATTCCATGGATTTTTCAAAAGGCATTCTTACACATGCACTCCTGCACATATAGAAATCATGATTTTGTTCACGTTCAAGCCTCTCCTTGAGTTTGGCTATTGCTGAAAGCCTTATCTTCTCAGCAAGATAGGGTATCATATGCTCATTAAGGTCCCAATAGCATATATACCAACCTTTAATCCTGTCCTTTTTCCTTATAAAAGAGACTATATTGAACTCCAAAAGCCTATATAAGAGGTTTCTTACAAGATGTATCTCCATATCAAGCTCTTCTGCTATTATAAACTCTGATATCTGCTTTTTACCTCTTAAATAGAATATTATTGGCAGAGCCTCTTCTCCTATTAGCTCTGTAACCACATGCTTGGTAAGCTCGGTTGTTATCTTCTTTTTCTTAGAAACCAGTCTGCCCTTATGATCAGTAAAGACAAAGGAATTATCAATTACTCTGACATGCCTTTCTATTTGCACGCCGTCTTCAAGCGTAAAGAGCTTTCTCACATCAGTTTCTATCATATATCATCCCCCGAAAAACGATTCTGAAAAATCGCTTAACTCTTCTCTGGAATGTAGTATTTATAAATCTTTTGTTTTTAATATACTTAAAAGTAGACTGAAACTCTTCTGAAAAAGCAGCTAAAAAGGATTTTTATTATAAAACAGTAACAATTACCTTATTGAAATGGTTTTAAATCCAAAAACTTTAAATAAGCCTGAGTTAATAAAGCATAAAAAGAACACGAAAAACACAAAAAAAGTTTGTGGGGTGAAACAGTGAAATTACCAAAATGTCTTACTTGGATTGTCCTGATCATAGGTATCTTATACCTTATAAAAGACCTTATGGCTTGGACAGGATGGTGGAGCCTTAACTGGTGGACAGCCCTGTTCTTAATCTGGGGCTTAGCTGGATTAGTAAAAAAGAAATAAAAAGGATAAAAGCCTTATCATAAAAAAGGTAGTATCCTTATACATATATTTTTTAAATTATTTTTTATTAAATTTTTTTTTACATTATTTTGGGGGGATTTTAAGATAAAACCTTAAAAATGGTAGCTAAAAAAACAAAAAAGAAAGCCATGAAAGTAAAAAAGAAAAAACAAGTTAAAAGAGCAAGAATAAGAGCTCAGAAGCCTAAAACTGCTGAGAAGAATGCTAATAAGTCAGAATTAGGCATAACTGTTAAGAAGGACAAGGATTTTAGTGAATGGTACACTCAGATAATCCAAAAAGCAGAGCTCACAGAGTACAGTCCTGTTTCTGGGTGCATGGTAATAAGGCCCTATGCTTATTCTGTCTGGGAAGCTGTTCAGGAGTTCATGGACAAAGAGATAAAAAAGATGGGCATACAAAATGCTTATTTCCCATTATTCATACCTGAGAGCCTGTTAAAAAAAGAGCAAGAGCATGTAGAGGGCTTTACCCCAGAAGTAGCCTGGGTTACAGAGCATGGCACAACCAAGTTTGAGGAGAGACTGGCTATTAGGCCTACAAGTGAGACCATAATGTATGCTTCTTATAAGAAATGGATAAGGTCTTACAAAGACCTGCCTCTAAGACTGAATCAGTGGTGTAATGTTGTGAGATGGGAGTTCAAGCACCCAATACCCTTTCTTAGGACAAGAGAGTTCTTATGGCAGGAAGGACACACAGCCTTTGCTACTCAGAAAGAAGCAGAAAAAGAAGTACTAGACATCCTTAACCTGTATGCCAGGGTTTTTGAAGAATTATACGCTATCCCTGTGCTTAAAGGCAGAAAAACTGATTCTGAGAAGTTTGCAGGAGCTGTTTACACTGATAGTGTTGAGATACTCATGCCTAATGGTAAGGGAATCCAAGGAGGAACATCGCATTTTCTTGGCCAGAACTTTTCAAAAGCCTTTGATATCTCTTTTCTTGATAAAAAAGGCAACAAGCAGTTTGTATGGCAGAATTCTTGGGGCTTAAGCACAAGAACTATTGGGATAATGATAGCTGTCCATGGAGATAATAAAGGCCTGGTAATGCCACCAAGAATAGCGCCAATACATGCAGTCATAATCCCTATTATTTTTAGTAACAAACCAACTGTTAATAAGAAGATTCTTGAACTAGCAAAAAAGATTAAAAAAGAGCTAAAAACAGTTAGAGTAGAGCTTGATGACAGGCAAGACTATAGTCCTGGCTTTAAGTTCAACTATTGGGAGCTAAAAGGAGTGCCTCTAAGAATAGAGATAGGTCCAAAAGACATGGACAAACAACAGGTGGTTCTTGTAAGAAGAGACACAGGTGTAAAAGAAGCTGTTCCTATAAAAGGATTAGTGGTTAAAGTTATAAAAATACTTGCTGATATACAAGATAATATCTATAACAAAGCAAAGAAGTTCCTGAATAAAAATATTGTAAAGGTTAATTCTATGCCTGATTTTAAAAAGGTTGTTAAGAAAGGAAAAATAGCCTTTGCTCCTTGGTGTAATACTGCTGAGTGCGAGGAAAGAATAAATGATAAGACAGGAGCCAAGAGTTTAAACATACCCTTTAAACAACCTGCTATAAAAGGCAAGTGTTTCTGTAATTGTGGAAAAAAAGCAGA
Organism: Methanobacteriota archaeon; assembly: GCA_030637925.1. Lineage (GTDB taxonomy): Archaea > Nanobdellota > Nanobdellia > Woesearchaeales > SM23-78 > SM23-78. The sequence continues at coordinate 3,063 of DAOWFR010000058.1, read as the reverse complement.
GAAAATGATTTATTTTGCAAGGAGTTATTGATTAGTTCTTTTTCTTAAGAAAACGTGCTATTACTTGGTAATGTACTTCTTTTGTCTTTGAAATTATAGAACCCAGCTTGCAAGGATGATTTGATATTAATGTAGGCACTCTGTTATACTCTAGAATAGACCATATAGTGTTTTCAAAATTAATTTGATTTGCATAATTCGGAAACATGAATTCATAAACCTTGCCACCAAACGCAACTATTCCTTTTGGCTTGAATTTATTTACTTGTATCTCTAGCTGGCTAACACAATTCTGATACTCTTTTTTTGTTGGTGCTCTGTCATTAAGTAAAAGACACTTTAACAGATTAGTGAAATAGATATCATCAAAAGTAAGCTTGCAAAAGTCAAGTATTTCATTAATGATTTTTCCTGTCTGAGATTTTAAAAGAGCTTCTTCATAATTATTATTAAAAAGACTTTGTTGAAGTATTCGTCTATCAGCACGGTTTGCTACAAAAAGTATTTTTGTTAAGTCTGAATTTCCACCTCTAATCCCAGGACTATATGCATATGCTCCTTTGCAGGGATTAGGGCAGGGGGGTTTGGATTTTGCTTTGAATGCCATTTTTATTATAAAAAAAGAAAATAAAAGATTAATCTGTTCTCAAAAGTCTTAACTCATTCAACATTTCTTGATAATTCTTTGCTGTTTCTGTTTGTTCTGCTGGACTTGATTCTGAACCAGATGGAAACATCAATGACCTTCCAACATTAACAATAACTCTGTCTGCTCCAAAATAATTCCAGATAATATCAGCTTCTCCACCTTGTGCACCAACTCCTGGAAGTAAAACCAAGGTGTTTTCGTTTGAATACTCAAATACATTACTTAATTCATCCTTTGTTATGTGGTTCTTCTCACTTGGTGCTCCAATAACAATACCGTCAAGACCATAAACATTAGCCTTACAAGCCAAGCTAAGATATTGTTTAACATGAGGAACACCATCAATTAATTCAATATCTGGAGCTAAGTCCTCTTCTAGACTAGGATTCTCTTTAATTAAACCAGACACATCCACCCATTTATTCTTTTCAGTCTTATACTCTGGGTTGCTCATCAAGCACATAGTAATAGCTCCAACACCCCATTTTTCAGCTTGTTCTGCTGCTTCTTTCATATTGCCTGCATAAGGAGCAATTGTTATTGCATCTGCTCTTTGCGCACCAAAATAAAAACCTGCATCATTAGTTGAGCCAATATCTGCTAGTTTGCTATCATCAATAACAACCATACCTGATAAATGAGCTAGTCGATTAATTTCAAATAGGATATCAATATTTCCTATATTTTTCCAATACTGAAAGTTTGGTTTTATAGCAGCGCAATAAGGTGCAACCGATGTTACATAACTCAATGCCCACTCTCTTTTATCCACCCCTTCTGGCAATCCTTTTTCTCCCCTACCCATATTAAACTCAGCAGGATCTAGTCCTGCGCACAAAACAGAATTCTTTTTTTCAACTGCTTTCAGCCATTTTTCTAAAAAGTTCATATTATCCTCCTCCATTTATTTCTTTTCATCCATGGGAAAGCCATGTTTTTCTCCCCAGTTAAAAGGGTCAGCTCTCCAATTTTGCAGTACTTCAACTTGTTCATTATTTAAGTAACCTGTTTTCTTTGCAAAGTCTAATAGCATATTATATGTTAATGAGGATTCGGCTTTGCATTCAGGGTCTAAAGAACCAAAAGCTTCAGCTGCTTTGTCTAATTCATAACTAAATATTGATAAGCAGTTATTACAAATAGCTCCATGATCCCTTGCTGCTTTTACTTCTTTTGCAGAGCTTTCACCAGTAGATATTAGGTCTTCTATGTAAGGAACTTTTTTACCATTTATATCACTAGGCCTTACTATATCTGAAATGTTTTCTGAAATAAGTTCTTTCACTATCACTCCTTGTTCTCCTAGCGCTTCTACAGCTTTGTCTGCATAATCATCTCCGCGATGATAATTTATTAAAACAGCTGTTTGCCCACGGTTTGTTATTCCTTCTATTTGTTGTTTTAAGCCATGAGCTTTCTTTTTCTGTCTAACATATACAAAAGGAACTTGTCTCTCATTTGCTAATGTTACTCCAAAGGGTATTGCCCAAGGACAAGTACTTGCAACTATACTTGCGTTTTTTCTGCTATCAACTTCAAATGGTTGTTCAAAAACATAAGGGACTCCATCTTGGATTATTAAAAGCGGAACCTTGTAATGATTCGCAACGCTTGTAGCAGGAGCAATTCCTGCAGTGGATGTTCCTGCAATATAATCAAAAGAAATGTTTTCAGCTTCAATCAAATCTTTAAAAGCATTAGTAACCAGCATTCTGTGGTTATAATCACCAAGCAACATCCTGTTATCATTGTATATTGGCATTCTATAACCAGAAGCCCATGTAAAAGGATCATCAGGGCTCAGCTTTATTGACTTTATTTCAAGACTTGCTTTTGCAATTTGTTCCCCATAATTTTGCATTTAACATCCCCCCCCAAAATTTTTTATTAAAATTACTCCTTTACTTATATAGCCTCAATTGTTGATGGTGGCTTAGGAGTTTTATTATAAGTTACACTAACAACACCAGGCACTTCTGTTGTTAGCCTGTTGACTATTCTGTCAGATATTTCATCTGATAGCTTTGTAGGTGTTGCTGTTCTTGCATCAATACTATCCCAGCACCTAACCTCGATTTGTAAACCATAATCTCTTTTACCATCTCTCATACCTGTAACCTTATCTTCATGAAGAATTGCCATGTACTGGAAAGGATTAATTATTCCTGCTTTTGTTTCTTTTCCTAATTCGTCTTCAACAATATAATTTGCTTTTCTTGCTAGTTCTATTCTCTCAGGCGTAGCCTCTCCTATCACTCTTGCAGCCAGAGCTGGCCCTGGAAATGGCATTCTGTTATAGATTGATTCTGGCAGGTCTAGGGCTTTTGCTACCAAGGTTACTCCGTCTTTTCTTAGCTGCACTACTGGCTCTATTATCTTGTATCCAAAGGCTTTCTGCGGGTCTATGCCTATCT
>DAOWFR010000068.1 GCA_030637925.1 Methanobacteriota archaeon | reverse complement strand
GTTGTAATGTGCAAATCTTATCATCTCTGACTGCATGTTTCTTACAAGTTTGCTCTTAATATTTGCAAGCTCTTTTATCTCAGGGAATAATCTTAGTATATCTGCTTCTGTGAACTTAGCAATAACTGCGCCTGTACTATAATCAACTTTACTAGCAATGGTCCCTCCTGTGTGCAATAGATAAATTAAGGGAAGCCTTGGATTAGGCTTTTCCTTTGTTTCCTTTTCTTCTTGATTTTTTACCTTACCAACACTCTTTTTACTCTTAATATTCCTCTTAGCAACCCCGATGTTATATCCATTACTTAATTTTATGATTAAGAAATCCTTTTCCTCCTTGATGAATACACCTTTAAATACCCGGGTGCTTGTACTAATCTCTACTAGTTCTCCTTGCTTGAACATTTTAAATTATAAAAAATAATTTTATCTTTTCTTCTTCCTAACAGTTCTTTTCTTTGCAGGGGCTTTCTTCTTTGGTTTGAACTTTTTCACAACTTTTTTCTCAAGCTTAACAGCCTCTGTTTTCAGCTTCTTGGAATAGCCCTTAAGCATCTTAACAGCCTTTTTATCATAGCCTTTCTCATGCATCTTCTTGGCTGCTATTATGAGTGCTGCTATTGCTGCTGCTGCAGCTGCTGCTCCTATAATAATCTTTGTCCTTTTACTAACCATTGTTTCACCTCTTAAGTATTTAACCCTTTGAAATCTATTTAGAAGTATTATTATATAAAGTTTGTTGTTAAACTCAACTTATTATCAAAAAACTATTTAAACCTGTTAATTAAATAATTAGGTATCATGTTTATTAATACAAAAAATAAAATTCTTGTCCCGACTATTGTCAGCACTATTTTTCGTTTTCTAGTCTATCTATATGTTCCACTTCTATCAATTTATTTTAAGAGTATCGGTATAAGTGACAAGATGTTGGGTGTTGTTTTCTCATTCTTTCCTTTGGTACTAGTCGTATCCTCGCCAATTGTGGGTCTTCTTTCTGACCGTATTGGAAGAAAGAGGATAATTTATCTTGGAGTACTTGCTGAGTTCTTAGCAGTACTTCTTTATTTGTGGCCAGGAACCCTGGCTTCAATAATCATTGGAAGAATATTCTCTGGTATTGGCTGGGGTATGGTTGTTTTGATAACCCTTGCAAAAGTACAGGACAAAGTTAAGGAGGGTGAGCGTGGAGCAAAAGCAGGTGTTTTCCTAAGCATATCTTTTGCTGGAGTTATATTAGGTCCTATAGTAGGAACTTTTCTTGCAGACATGTTCTCTCTTAGATTTCCTTTCTTTATCTCAGTTATTGGTTTAGCAATCATGCTTGTCTGGTTATCTCTATGGAAAAGCCATCACAAACCGGTTATTAGAAAACAAGACTTTAATCCATTTTATGCTATTAAGAAGTTTCTGGCAGAGAAGAAGCTAAGAGCCATGGCTCTTATAGGTGTAGCTATGAATGCTAGAATGGCTGTTATCAATATTTTTCTGCCCTTAATAGTGCTAAGTTTTGGTGGGGGTTACAAAGAGGTAGGCATAATATTCTTTCTCAGAGGAGCAACTTATTTGTTACAGGGATTTGCAGGAAGAGTTGCTGATAAAAAAGGAAGCAGAAACATGGTTATCATTTCTGTACTAGTATCATCTGTTTTTATAATTCTTGCTGGTTTTACAAGGTCTTATATCCCCTTGCTTATAATGATATTCTTGGAGGGTCTTGCAAGTGCTTTCTGGAATATTTCTGCCTGGACCTTTATGTCAGAGATTGGAGTAAGAAAAAAAATGGAAGGTGCGGTTTTGGGTTCTTACATATCCTTTGCAAAAATAGGACACTTTGTCTTTGCAATGATTTCAGGATTCATTGCAGTAGCTCTTGGAATGAGCAGCTTGTTAATCATAGTTGGAGTTCTGAGCTTGGTAACAGTTCTTGGTGTGATGCCTATGCTGGCTAGTAAGTATAAAGTGATGCAGAATAAAGAAAAAGTTTAACATTAATCAACCATAATAACTAGGTCTCTGATCTTTCATCTCTCTGCCCCTAGCAGCCCTGAACATCTTTGACAGTTCTTCATAAGCCTCTTCCACATCCTTGGTAGCTGAGGGCTTAACCTTTTCCAGGGCTTTTTCAAAGTGCTTCATCTTAATAGCCTTGCTCTTCATATCCTCTCTTAGAGCAAATATGGCTGCTTCTCTAGCAATACTCTCAATGTCTGCTCCAACATAGCCATCTGTCTTCCCCACTAATTCATCTATCTTAACATCCTTGTCAAGAGGCATACCTTGGGTGTGTACTTTAAATATCTCTTTCCTGGTCTTCTTGTCAGGCACAGGGGTTAAAATGATTCTGTCAAACCTGCCTGGTCTTAGCAAGGATGTGTCCAGAATATCAGGCCTGTTAGTAGCACCAATAATAACAATATCACTAAGCTCTTGCAAGCCGTCCATTTCTGTTAATAACTGGTTAACCACTCTCTCAGTAACATGACTATCCTCACTGCCTAAGCCTCTTCTAGGAGCAATAGCATCTATTTCATCAAAGAATATAATGGTAGGGCTAGTCTGCCTTGCTTTTTCAAATACCTTTCTAACAGCTTTCTCACTCTCACCAACCCATTTACTTAAAAGCTCAGGTCCTTTTACAAGTATAAAATTAGCTTCTGACTCAGTAGCAACTGCTTTTGCAAGCAAGGTCTTACCTGTGCCAGGAGCACCATAAAGCAATACTCCTTTTGGAGGCTTTACTCCTAGTCTCTTAAAATCTGCTCTGTACTTTAGAGGCCACTCCACTGCTTCTATTAATTCCTGCTTAACATCTTGTAAGCCACCAATATCCTCCCATTTAACATTAGGGATCTCTATGAGTACCTCTCTTAAAGCACTTGGTCCGACCACTTTTAAGGCTTCCTTAAAATCAGACTGTTTAAGAATGAGTTTCTCAAGAATTTCTGTGGGTATGGGCTCTCCTTCTTTTAGCTTTGTATCACCCACAACTCTTCTTAGTACTGTCATGGCTGCTTCTCTTGCAAGAGATGCAAGGTCTGCTCCTACAAAGCCATGAGTTACTTGTGCTAGCTTCTTTAGACCAACACTTTTGTCCAAGGGCATGTTTCTTGTATGAATCTTTAGGATTGTGAGTCTTCCCTTCTCATTAGGAACACATATTTCTATCTCCCTATCAAACCTGCCAGGCCTTCTAAGAGCAGGGTCTAATACATTAGGAATGTTAGAAGCTGCTATCACAATTACTTTACCCCTTGCCTGCAATCCATCCATTAAAGCTAATAACTGGGCAACTACTCTTCTCTCAACTTCTCCTCTGGTCTCCTCTCTCTTAGAAGCAATAGCATCAATTTCATCAATGAATATGATTGAAGGAGCATTTTTCTCTGCCTCTTCAAATCTCTTTCTAAGATTCTCTTCTGACTGGCCATAGTATTTACTCATAATCTCAGGACCATTAATAAGCATGAAATTAGCATTAGTCTCATTAGCAACTGCTTTTGCAAGTAAGGTCTTGCCTGTTCCAGGAGCACCATAGAGCAGCACACCCTTAGGAGCCTCTATTCCTAGTCTTTCAAAGATCTCAGGGTGCTTTAAGGGCAGCTCTATCATCTCTCTTACCTTTTTCAGCTCCTCATTTAAGCCACCTATATCCTCGTAAGTAACATCAATGGCTCTTTCCTCTGTAATCTCAACTGCTTTTGGATTAAAAACAACATTAGTGTTCTCTGTTATAAGTACTGCCTGCTTAGGCTCGCAATTAACAACAACGAATTTTAGCTCTCCAAGCCCAAAGCCCATAGTAGTTTCATTAAGCATACTGAACATCTCTTCAAAGAAGGGGTGGCCTGCCATGCTGTTCTTTCTCCTCTGAGTTCCACCAAGAGATACAAGGTCTCCTTTAACAACAGCCCTGCCTAGCAAGCCTTGTTTGAAAACCTCAGGATTAGCCCTTATCATCAAGCCCTCTCTTGCAGGAGCAATGGTTATTGATTTTGCCTCCTTAACATCAGCCTTCTTGATAGTTACAAAGTCACCAATACTGGTCTTGGCATTCCTTCTGATAAGAGGGTCTGTTCTCACAATATTCAAGCTCATGTCACCTGGCAAAGCCCTGTCAGCAATGCCAATAGTAACTCTTTCTCCTTTAATCTCAACAATACTACCAGGCCTAACATCTATTTGTTTTAAGAAACCACTATCTATCCTAACAATACCCTTATTCACATCCTCCTGGATTGCCTCAACAACCTTTAATCTTATTTCTTTAGGCATTTTTCTCTTCTAAGTGAAATAGGGCTTTATTTATATAGGTTTTGGATTAAAGATAATAAAGAATAATTGCTATAGTTTTCTCACTTCTTCCCACCAACCTTGGGTAATGGAATGGGTGGTGGCAGGTTCATGTCCTTGCTTAGAATAAGAGCCTGTATATTGCACTTTGCCAACACATTGTTCAGCACGTTTGTCATCATGTCCTTTTCTATCTTCTTGTTCTTTTTCCAGTTCTTAACAGCCTCAGCAGCCTTGTCCTTGTCTATGAGATATATTACTTCTCCTTCTAAGAATATTTTCCCAATATTAGGATCATACGTTGATGTGAACTCAAAGTTAAGTTTCAGAGCCCTTCTGTTGGTGTTAATGCTTAGCTTAGTCTCCTCAAGACCCTTTATGCCAACATTATTATTAATACTAACCTTGCCCTTAACAGGGTTCTTCTTCTCAATAAGCATCTT
>DAOWFR010000103.1 GCA_030637925.1 Methanobacteriota archaeon | reverse complement strand
TTAAATCATTGTTACAACCCTTATAAGTAAGAATAGTCCTGTCATGCTCTATAGAGTCAAGGATTATGGAAAAGCCTGATTCATCACCACGGCCTCCTATGAAATCAACTTTTTCTTTTTTCAGAGCATCAAAAATTAGTTTGCCATTAGGGTCCTTGCCTATCTCTCCAAGATAAGCTGTTCTTAAGCCAAGCCTTGAAAGAGCAACAGCAGTATTAGCACCATTACCCCCAAGGTTGTGCATGAGTTTGGTAATAAGCATTTTGGTGCCAACAGGATAAGAAATCAATTCTTCACAACCAGCTTTTGAACGTATATTAATTATTCCTGACTGGTCTGTGTGGACAAACACATCAATAGTATTACTACCCATGGTTATTACATCATACATGATAAAATTATTAAGAGAAAAAAGGGTTTATATAGTTTGTTATAATTGGTAATCAGATAAAAATCACACACCCTTTACCGGGTGGAAGGGCCTTCCCCAGTCAACAGGTGCTTTTAATGCCAAGTACTGTTTTATGGTTTGGTGCAGCCTAAAAGTTGTGAGATACAAATCATGCCTGTACTCCTTGATATTCTTAAGATAAAACCTCTCCCTGAACCATTTATCAAAGATTCTTAAAAAAGGACTATTCTTCCACTTATCCTGATAATCAAGCTGTAGCCAGGCCTCTATTCTTAGAATAACCTCTCCTTTGTTGGTCTTGAACTTATGGCCCTTGTGCATTATCTCAATACTCTTCATGTAAAGAGTCTGCCAGTCAATCTTTAGAAAATACCTGTAATAACTATTGCCTCTTGGCACTTGGACAGCTCTCCACCAGATATGATGCTCTTTCTCACCACTAGAAGTAACCCTGTCAAGGTAGAGGGTTTCAACCTTATCATTATCACTCCCGCCAATAGTATCAACAGACACAAAATCCTCGTCTTCAAGCCACTCATGAACAAGCTTGTAAAGATTCTTCAGATGGAATACTTCCTCATTATCAATCTCAAATTTAGTAGCCAGAATATCTCGTTCATCACCCATTCTTAGCTTAGCAACTTCCATAAGAATAATATTCAACTAAGAATTATTTAAATCTTTTGAAAAATGTCCTGGAAATCCTCAGGAATTCTTTTTCTTAGATGAAGACCCTCGGGTATTACTTCTTTAAGAACACACCCAAGAGTCCTTCTAAAGAATAACACTGGATTCATTGGTTTTGTCACAAGCTTTATCTTATTCTTTTTAACAGCTTCAATAATATCGTCTTTCTTTTTAGCACTGTTTATCAAGGTATAAGTGGTGTTTAGCTCATAAAGTTTATGAGCATCAGAAGTTCCTACTAATGGCTTCTTGTACTTCTTAGCAAGCTTTAGTGCTCTTGTATTGCCGTTTAAAAAGCTGAAAAAAGGAGTGACTAGCTGTCTGGTATAAAAGTGGCAGTATTCAATAGCATGAAAATAATCAATGTACTTCTCTAGGTATCCTCTCAAGCATTTATACCCGATAAAAAATGGATGAGGAGCTATTATCAAGGCAGAGTCTTTTAGTTTTTCAAGGTCTTCTAAGGTTCTTATTCTTCTTAAATCATCTTTTTTAATGTTTATTAGAAGAACATCTTTTCCTTTTATCCTAGCCTCTGCTCCTGGTATTAGAAGAATGCCTTTTTTCCTTGCATAATCCTTTATTGATTTACTAAAATAAACAGAGTGATGATTGGTTATTGACAATACCGTAAAACCTTTTTTTGCAGCAACCCTTATTAAGTCCTTTGCAGTGTAAGGAATGTAAGGGCTGTCAAAAGGGTCTTCTTTTGTGTGTACATGAAAATCTGCTTTCAGAAAACCTTTGGTTTTCTGGACCAAAAAATTACTATTTTTTGATTTTAACATTGTAATCTCTGCACCATTAGTCAAGCCAGCTCTTAGGGTTCTTGATTTTCTCAGGTAAATAATTACTTATCACAAAGTTCAGGCCGTGCTTTGCCAGGGCTTGCTGCTCAGCCCTTACCCTCATCTTCATTAATAACTTTAATGCTTTTTGCCATGACTTATGATGCTGAACAAATGGGTCGTTCTTTAAGCCATCCTTTAACCTCTTAATATCAACTTCTTTTAATGGATGAGTTGGCAGTTTGTAATCAACAATATCCTGTGGTGTTATGCCTATGAACTTGGCTTTTGGAACACAAAAAAACTCATTAATATGAGCAGCATTACCACTGCCCACCTTAAAAGTCCTATATATGTTTAAGTAACCATAAGGGTCTCCATCTGTGAAGACATAAACAGGAATTTTCTTTTCATCACCAAGCCTTCTAATGAATCTTCTGCAAGACCTTGTAGGAACACCTCCCATGCTTATAAGTATACAATTAGCTTTTTTCCAGTACTTATGCTTTACAAGCCTTTGAAACATACCCGCAGTTTCAATAGCAAGCACAAACTTGGCTTTGGTCTCAAACCTTAACTGCTCAACACTGCTAGGAATAGAATAAGCTCCTGAGCCAAACTTTTTGCAATCAATCTTAATGTTTTTTCCTGTACCAGGGTCTTTGTCAATAACTATTAAATCACCTGCTATTTCTCCTCCCTTCTCCTCTGGTATAAAGCCTATCTGCTCTCTATTAACACCAAGCATTGCCTCTATATCATCCATTACAGTGTCAGAATCAACCTGCTCATTAAAACTTGCATCCTCCCAGTTCTTGCTCACATAATAAGCTTCTCTCTTAGTAGCAATATCATCATTCTTGATTAGTTCCTTGGACAATGCCATCATTCTCAGAGCCTGGGCAAATGCCTTAACACTAGACGCAGTAAGAGTTCTTGTCTTTTCCTTTCCATTAAGCTCAAAAAATCCGTCCTTAACATTATAACTAACATTACTCAAAGCTCTGATAGGAGTGCTCAGGGTTGGTTGTTTCTTCTTTTTAATCTTCTTGTAAATATCCTCTGCTGTTTTCTTGATTTCAAGTAAAACTTTTTTTGCCATTTTAGCGCCGCAGGTCAATTAATTATTTATTTTTATTTCTTCTTTTTACTCTTAACTTTTTCTTTCTTTACTTCTTTTTTAACTTCTTCTTTTTCTTCTACTTTCTCTTCTTCTTCCTCTTTTTTCTCCTCTCTACCAATCCTTGCAAACTCTTCATCAAACTCAACACTCTTGGACGGGTCAAACTCCAATTCTTCAAGCTTGCCTCTGTGCTTCTCAAGCATTTTTCTTAATTGCTCCTCAACTTTTTGTGTCTCAACTTTTTTTAAGTCCAAGATTTCTTTTAAGCCAATAGCAACATGAGGGATATACTTTTCTATATGACTCCTTTTTTTTAATTCCTCTCCTACTCTTCTCTTCTTCAGAGTATATTTTTGTAATTTCCTGCCTGCTTCTTGCAATGCAAGTTTTATCTCACTTATAATCTCTGGGTAATGAGCAATTGCTTCTTTGCTCTCACTAGTAAAAGGAACCCATACACTTGCTATGTGCACAGCAATGGTCACAGGCCCTACAGGCAAGGCACCATTACTCTGAGTAAGGCCATAAGGTCTCCAGTTAGTCTGAGTAACACTTCTGAAAATACTGCACCCTCCTTGCTGATAGAGTAATGGAACACGATTAGCAAATCTTAAAAGATTAGCAGATTGTTGGAGTGGCTGGTCACCTCCATAAGCAATTGCTACTTCTACTTGAAAAGGATTACCACGATAAACACTAGGGCTTCTGGTAACAGCACAGTAATACTCTGCATTAACCTCTTTTCTCAAGCCTTTTTCTAAGAGTTCTTCTCCTATTGGACTGATACAGTCAGTTGGCGGGCTAATGATTTTTGTCTTCTTAATAGCAGCAATAAGCTTCTCAGCCTCCTCTCTATGAATTCTTTTAGGCTTAGTACTGGGAGGTATTAAGGCTTCTTCGCATATACGCTTAGCAGTACCAGAGCCTACTCTTGAGAACTCATTAACAAAGAATGCCTGAAGAGTTCTGAACTGGGTATTAGCAAGCATTTTTAACAACAAGCCAATCTCAACTCCATAAGGATGAGGCTTTATCTCAGCTGTTTGTTTAGGCATCTCCTCTGTTACTCGAGGAAAGATTATCTGCTCTGCTTTTGGATTAACATAAGTAATAGTAACATGAGGATTAACAATAGCCGTTTGTTTTAAGTAGGAGTCAACACTCTGGCCTGCTTTTATATAGCTTGCTTCAAGGTCAATCTCTATTCTTACACCATGAGGCTTATCCCATTCCTGCTCTGCATCCTTAAGAATCCTGGGTTTATTCTTAGCAGTATCAACTTTTAGCTCATAATAATGAGCAGGTTTATCAGGAGCAATCTTTGAAATAATCCTAGAAGCCCTTCCAGTTGTTAATTGAGCATACATAACACTAGCACTAATCCCAATGCCCTGCTGTCCTCTTGACTGCTTTAGCCTGTGAAACTTGCTCCCATACAATAATTTTGCAAATATCCTGGGTATCTGGTTCTTAACAATACCAGGGCCATTATCCTCAACAATCACCCTGAACCTGTCTTCACCCATCTCTATTACTTCAACTACCAACTCTGGCAATATATCTGCTTCTTCGCAAGCATCAAGGGCATTATCAACTGCTTCTTTCACAGCTGTGAGCAAGGCTTTTCTCTTATTATCAAAGCCTAATAAATGCCTATTCTTTTCAAAGAACTCAGCAACAGATATTTCTCTCTGTTTCTTTGCCATTTCCTCTGCTATTGTTGAAGCCATTTTTTAATAATAACAAATAAGAAATAAGTTATTTATAAAGGTTTGTGTGGCAAAGAATATTAATTTACGATTAATTAGAAAACTTTATATTTATTCAAGTTTATTTTCATAATATGAGTCCAAACTTTTTTTCAAAAAAAAGAATTCCAGCAAAGCTTCCAAAAAACATGCAAGTAGTAGTTGATAAACTAAAGAAATCAAAAAACAAAGAGGATTGTTTAAAAAGAGTATATGATATTCTTTCTAAAAAATATGTTGGGGATAGATTAAAAACTTATACAAGACTCTTTGATTTAATTGTATCAGATATAAACAAGCTCTGGAGTAAAAAAGGATTCATGCACTGCACTAATATAAATTACTTAATGAGAATATTATTAGTTAATAGTGGACTATTTAAAGATGAAGATATAAAATCAAAATGGACCTTAATATGGTATTTTTCTCCTCATCAATATCTAAAAGTAAGATTAAGTCAGAATAAATTTGTTAATGTGGATGTGTGGGGTAAAGTTTATAGAATAAAGTTTGGTGATTATGCTCATGGGTTTAATTAATTAAGTCAAAACCCTTCCCCTTCCCTCCTTGCCTTTCTCCTCTGGTCTTCAAGCCACTTATACACTGTTGCATGCATACTACCCTTGATTAATAACTCTATTGCCCTCTTTGCATTAGCAACATCAGTGCACTCTCCAAGAATGCTTATGGTTTTTCCATACACACTTAGAAAGGTTCCTGTTAATTCCTCTATTGCTCTACGAGCCTTGCCTTTTGTGCCTATAATCCTTGCCTTAACTCTTTTAAGCTTGTTCTTCTTCTCAAGCCCATACTCTCTTAGACTGATTACTTCAAGCATATAATCTGGTCTTAGTAATAATCTTGCTGTTTCAGGGTTAAAACCACGAGCAATAGCTTTTACTACTTCTCTTAATGTATAAAGTTTTACAGCATCCTTACCAGAAATAGTAACATCTCCTTCTGCAGAGTCAACAGATATATTGGCAGAGGAATACTCTTCTAACTCTTTCTTATCCTTTCCTTTCACTCCTATCAGAACAGCGATTCTATCTTTAGGTATTTTGATAGTGTAGGAGTATTCTTCACTTGCGCCTGTAGCCACTAAATTTTTTTCTTTAACTTTTTCTTCTTTTTTATTGGTCCCAGCGGCTGTTTTTTCTTTCTTCTTAACCATGTTTAAAAAAGCGAATAATTATTTGTTTTATAAAGTTTTGCAAGCAGAAAAAATAAATATTTTATTTTAAGAAGTAAGGGATGTGTTTTGCCTTTTTTAGAATTCCTTGTTCAAGAAGATCTCGTACCAATGGCAAATCATCAATGCCAAACTTACCAGTATATAAGGTTTTAAAGTCTCCATCCTCTTGAACAAACTCTCTTACTTTCAAAAGGCCGTCTAAGTAAACATGGTCTTTAACATACCCACCCCCTCTATGAGCTCTTAGTGAAAGTTTCCATGCTTGGTCATCACTTAAGTCATAGCTCTTTAACCTATCAAAGGTTTGTCTGAAATCTAGTTCTTGGCATACAGAATCAACAGCTATAACTCTGGCTGCGTAATCTCTTATTATTTCATCACTTGTATTCCCTGTGATTTCTTCAGAGTAAGAGGCTAATCCTTCCTCAGTCGGCAAATACTCTGGAAGACCTAATGCAAAGATTTTCAAAGGCTGTTCATACCCATTGGCTGCTCTTAATGCATGCACTCCAATTTCATGGACTCCAAGTCTTTCCGGATCGATTTCAGCAAAATATCTGTGCTCACAAACAGTAACCTTTTTTTCTGCAGAATATACAGTGGTCATCCGTTTATCTGAGTACTCAACCACCCAGTCTGTAAGCCCATTGTCATGTAAGGCTTTTTCCATGGCTTTTTTAATTTTATCTGATGGAACTTTCTTCTCAACTTCCATATTAGGGATTTCTTTAAGTAATCCAGCAGCATAATCAACAAGCACTTCGCTTGGAAATCCATTAATAGTAATTGTAGCCTCTTGTACAACATCCTTATTCCCGCGATTCATTATAAGCTTGTGTTCAAGCAATGCATTTCTTTTTTTAACAGCAAACAATTTACCAATTGCATCATCAGATGTCTCAACAGAATTAAGCTTTTGTTCTATTTCTTTAGGGTCATATTCCACTTCTTTATACTTAAATGATGGATTTTTTGTTTTTCCACTTAAGAATAGCTCTTTTTGCTCTACTTCGTTTTCTTTTGATGGATTAACATAATATAATGGTTTTATATGTTTAGCAATTTGTGCAAGAGTTTCGTCTATTGAGTTATATTCTTGTAGGTTAAGCATTTTAAGTATATATGGAATATATTCATTTATAAATCTTTTGGTTTTGCAACCACTAAGAAGTAGTTAATTAACTCTTATTATCTCCTCATAAACCTCTTTCTCATCAAGTTCTAATCCCTGCTTATTAAAATACTTAACAACATTCCTCACATCTCTTTCAAGAAACTCCTGTGCTTGTGGATGCTTGGTAATTGTTGCCTGGCTAAAGTCAATGAAAACAGGCTCTTCCTCAAAGTTAAGAATATTAAACTCTGAAAGGTCAGCGTGCACTAAGCCTGCTTTATACAGTTTCTTAACATTATTCATTGTTTTTTCAAAGAACTTCTTAGGACTCTTAGGAGGCAAATCCTTTAGCAAAGGAGCAGGTTGTTCCCTTCCAATAAACTCCATTAACAAAACATTATCCTTTACTGCTATGGGTGTAGGCACTCTTATAACCTGCCTTGCTTTTAACAAATTTCTATATTCTCTCTGCACCCAGGAAAATATAATCAACCTTCTTCTTTTTTTCAAACCACTAAACCTTGGGTCAGGAGCAATATATGAATACATCTTATTAAAATTACAGTTCTCAACCCTATAGATTTTTACAATAATCCTTTGCTTGCCTTTTAATGCTGTAAATACATTAGCTTCTTTTCCAAGAGCAATAGGGCTTTCTAATCCATCAAAATGCCCCTGGCTGCTCAGCTTGAAAATATTAAGAATAGTAGCACTGTCAAACACATTCTTATAGATTTTCCATTCTTCCTTGGTTTTTTTGGGCATAAAAATATAGAATAATTTAAGAATTTAAAAAGTGTATGGTTAGAATTTATCTGAATAATGCAATATCTCTCTCATAGAAGAAATATTAAAATCCATGTATTTCATATTTCCAATAATTACAGCTAAATTTCCTTTTTTTCCATTAATAATGTGGTACCCTGCACAAACCATTCCTGTTCGTGTTGCACCCTTAAAACAATGTACAATTGCAGGTTCTTTAAGAGAATTTATAACATCAACAATGTTTTTTACTCTGTCAAAAGTTAGTTCCTTTCTCTGATAAAAAGGAAACTGATGTATTATTATGCTGTTATCATTATAAAACTCCTTTAACCAATCCCCGTCTAACAAAGAAATAATATGCTTTATTTGATAATCCTCCTGTAATGTATTCACATGATGAGGCCATATCATCCCGCTCCTATAAAGTTTGTCTGGATCAACTACTCCAAATCTGGCGGGCCTGTTGCTTGCTTTAGATGCAATATCTTTCCAATTAGCAGGTAAAGGGTGTTGTTGGTTTTCTGGACTACCATGAGGTTTATGACATTGTATTACCATCCCAGGTGCGAATTACTAATCTTTTAAATAATTAATTAAAAAGAAAAAAATAAGAATAAAAATCAAAAAAATTTATAGATTATCACTTATCAATATAGTTACTCTGCCTGTTGCTTTAACCTTGGTATCCATGGCTACTAAGAAGTTTACATAGGCTCTTTCTGCTGTTATTAAGGTATCTTTATCAATAACCCCATCAAACACAACAGCATAGATGCCTGATTTCAGGCTCTTAATAGTGCCTTGTAGCTCTGATAAGGGCACTTTACCGAGTATATTTAGTTTTGGATCAAGTATATAAGCGCCTCTTGTTCCTATCAAGTCCTCAAGCATTGCTCCAAAGACTTCCTTTTCCCTGGGAGTCGGCACTTTTGGCTTGCTTGGTGGTGGTGCTCTTGGAGGAAGCCCTCTCTGTAGTGGATGAGTTCTTCTCTCCTTATAATCCCTTGATGGAACTCGCCTATCTGGAACTCGCCTATCAACACTTTTTGCATCCTTCTCACTAGCCTGTATCTCTGTCTTGGCTTGTTCAAAAGCAACCCTGTTCCTTAAGGCTTTGTGGATCTCTTTTTTTGTGAGCTCTTCTACTTCTTTGCCATCAGGAGCCTTGGTTACAAAGTCCAGCTCTGAAACTGCTCCTAACTCTTTTATTATAAGGTCTCCGCCTCTGTCACCATCAACAAAAGCTGTGATGGTCTTTTTCTTGCTCAGCTCAGCAATGGTTTCTGGTACATTTGTGCCATTCATGGCTATCACATTCTTAAAGCCATGCTTTAGTAGGTTAAGAACATCTGCTCTTCCCTCAACCACCAGGAGCTCATCACTCTCATCAACTGCTGGTCCTGCTGGTAAGCGTTCCTTGCCATACTCTTGTATCTCCATTACTCTGACAGCATAGGCTACTTCATCTGCCAGTTCCTGGCTGTCAGGCATTACTGTTTCTATAAGGTTTTTTAAGAGCTGCTTTGCCCTGTCAACCACAAACTGCCTCTTAGAAACCCTTACGTCCTCTATGTTAGTAACCTTTATCTTGGCATTACAAGGCCCTATTCTCTGGATTATCTCAAGGCTTGCACCTACTATGCTGGTCTCTGCTTTATCAAGAGAACTAGGGACTATTATGGTCCCATATGACTTTCCACTCTTGGTTTCAATATTAACCTCTATTCTTCCTATTCTCCCGCTTCTCTGAAGCTCTCTTAGCTCTAAATCACTGCCTAGCAAACCTTCTGTCTGCCCAAATATTGCTCCTATAACATCAGGCCTGTCAACCACTCCTTCAATATTTATCTCAGCATGAACAATATATTTTGCTGATACTTGTGCTATTTTTGCCATATTTATCACCTATCTTGATTATGATATCATTATGATATCTTATCTCTTCTTAGAAGGAGCTCTTCACACTAGCACTTGCTAAAAGGAATCTATAAGTTGATTCTATCTTCCTTTTCATGATACTTATAAGCATATTATACTAGCAATTCTTTGCTCCTTCTCCTTAAGAACAAGCACAAAATCTCTGTTTTTTCTCTTTTTTTCTTCTTTTCTTAAATAAAAAAATCCTTCTTATCTTTCAAACAATTTTAAAAAATGAAATGATAATGATAATAAAGGCTTTTTTTGTGCCTGTTCTTTTTCTTTCGTTGCTTATAAACTTTTTTGAATATAAACGTTGTAGCCCAACACTAACTCACAATGCTCATTGCCATGAGCTTGTGTGCTTAGGCTCGCATGAGCAACTCTGTGCCGGGCCTTAGAATAAAGGAATACTTAGGGGTTTTTAAAGCTTTGGGTTTTGGATTTGTCGACGAGAGCCCTCCTTAAAAAAGGGCATAATAATGACTATTTGGTGGTGAAAAATATAATATTTATGGATGGTGCTTGGTTTCAGAATCCTTTTAAGAAAAAAAATAAAAAATTTATACCTCACACCCAGTCAATGCTGCTAGTTGCTTAGGTGTCATGATTCCCATGTGCTTCTCATCATCTATAATCCAGGTTGGGTAGGCTAGTATGCCTTCTTCTTCACATACCTCTTGCTGAGCCCTGTAATCGCCTTCAACACCACACTCAATATAGTTAATATTAACAATCTCTGCTCCAAAGTATGCTTTTTGCTTTTTTGTGCTTGAATCCCAGTAAGCACCATAGAGCACTGCTCCTTGGCTTGTAAGGCATTCTGCAAAGCTAAGCACTGGCATTTCTTCAACAACCTCAATCTCTTCTTCTACAACTTCCTCAACAACTTCTTCTACTTCTTCTTCAGCAATTTCTTCTATAACTTCTTCTGGCTCTTCTACCACTTCTACTTCTTCTACTTCTTCAGGCTCCTCAATAACTATCTCTATCTCTTCCTCTGCTACTTCTTCTTCAACAGCTTCCTCTTCTATATCCTCTTCTACAGCTTCTTCTTCAGGCAATATAACCTCTTCAACAGCTTCCTTTTCCTTTTCCAAGTAATTAACAATATCAGCTTCTTCTCTTAAGCCTACTATAAAGTCAGAGTAAAGCATCTTTTCCTGCTGCGTCTCTAAGATTACTATTATCTGCTCCTGCATGTCTTTGAAAGGTATTAGTTGCTCAGGAGTCTTGTTAATGGTCTGTATTATGTGATAGCCAAAGCTTGTCTTAACAAGGCTTATTTCTCCTACATCTTGTTCAAAAGCAGTATTCTCAAATTCTTCTACCATCTGGCCTCTTGGAAAGGTGTATTCTCCACATTTTTCTGCGCTTTCAGAATCATCAGTGTACAGCCATACATATGAACAAAACCTGCCTGTAACATTTTTTACCAGGTCAAGAACCATGTTTGCTCTTTCCTCTGCTTGTTGCTCTGTCCTATTATCAATTCCTATCAAGATGTGCCTTGCTGTTACTAGCTCTGGAACCTTAAAAGTGTCAGGATTATCATTGTAATACTGCAGAGCTTGGGCTGTTGTAACATTTACCTTGCTCTTAACCACCTGCTTAATGAGCCTGTCTATAAGTAACTGGTTCTTTATAAGGCTTCTGAGGTCTGGGAGGCTAAGCTCTTTTTGTTTCAGAAGCTCGTCCAGGCCTTCCTTGGTTAGGTTATTACTCTGCATAAATGTTTCAAGGCTCTCATCAACCTCTTGCTCAGTTACACTCAAACCCTGTCTTAATGCTTGTTCAATCATAAGGCTTTCATCTATTAATTGGGTAAGAAAGGCTTCCTTGGTTATAATATATTTATACTGTAAAGGCAATCTTTCATACTCTGTGTTGAGTTGCTGCATTGTTATGGGCTTGCCATTAACTCTTGCTGCTAGCTCACCTCCAAGACTGATTTTGCCGAATAGGTCTGGAAAAAAGGTCTTGGCTGCTGAGAACACAGCTGCTACTGCTAGAATGATAATTAGTACAACAAGAAAGGTCTGGATATTCTTCGCTCGTCTTGCTCTTACTTGTTTTTTTTTATGAGAAGCATTAGCCTTGTAAACCTTAAAACCCTTAAGCTTATTATTGTTACTGGTTTTGTTATTAGTTCTTATTTTCAAACCTTTTCTTTTTTTCTTAGCCAAACATACCACCTCATAATTCTTAAAACTATTAAAAGTAACCTTTCTAGAATAGTAAAAGTTTTGTTTTTTAAAAGCTTTTTGGTTAAAAAAGGATTTAAAGGTTAAATTTATATATCAACAAATAAGAATAAGAGAATAGCCATGTATGATATAATAATTGGCAGAACTGCTGAGGACATGGAAAGGTTTGGTAGTGAAGGAACTGTTCTTCTAGGAAAGCACTATGTTAAGATGGGAAGAACCACCAGCTTATCTAATAAGATACTATTGGATGTTATAAGAAGCCATGTTGTTTTTGTGTGCGGCAAGCGTGGAGGAGGAAAATCTTATACAATGGGAGTAATAGCAGAAGGCATATCTTACCTGCCTCCAAAAATCAAGAATAACATTGCTGTGATTATGCTGGATACCATGGGTGTTTATTGGACCATGAAGTATCCTAATAAAAAAGACGAGCTCCTCTTGGAAGAATGGGGTATTGAGCCAAAAGGCCTTGACATCATAATATACACCCCTATAGGCTATTTCCAGGAGTATAAGGACAAGGGCATACCAACAGATGCTTCTTTTAGTATTAAGCCGAGTGAGCTTGATGGAAGCGATTGGTGCATGACCTTTGACATTAACCCTAATGAGCCAATCGGAGTGCTAATAGAAAAAGTAATCCATGACTTAAGGGATAAGAAAAAAGAGTATGACCTTGATGAAATCATTACTGCAATTAAGAGCAGTGAAACAGATAAGAACATAAAAAACGCGACTCTAAACCTGTTTGGAAATGCAAAGACATGGGGATTATTTGATATAAAAGGAACAGCTCTTAGTGAACTTGCAAGGCCTGGTCAGGTCACTGTTATTGATGTGAGTTGCTATGCTACTTTGCCTGGAAGCTGGAGAATAAAGTCCTTGGTCATAGGCATGATTGCTGAGAAACTCTTTATCCAGAGAATGATAGCCAGAAAGAACGAGGAATACCAGCAGGTGCATAAGAGTATCTATTACTTTAGTGAGGAGGAAATCCAAAAGCTTGACTTCCCAATGGTGTGGCTAATTATTGATGAGGCTCATGAATTCCTTCCCAGGGAAGGCAAAACTATTGCAAGTGAGCCTTTAAAAACCATTCTAAGAGAAGGAAGACAGCCAGGTATTAGTTTAATCCTTGCAAGTCAGCAGCCAGGAAAAATACACACAGATGTTATGACACAGGCAGACACAATCATATCTCATAGGATTACTGCAAAAATTGATATTGATGCTCTTGGAGCCTTGATGCAGAGTTATCTCAGAGGCAGCCTTGACAAGTACCTGGATAATCTTCCAAGAATGAAAGGAGCAGCCATTATCCTTGATGATAATAATGAGAAGATGTTTCCTATACAGGTAAGACCTAGGTTTACATGGCATGGAGGACAAGAGCCCAGTGCTTTGCTGAAAAAGGAAAAAGTCTTTGGAGATTAAGATATATTTCCGCTTTTTCTTCAATTAAATTTATATATAACCCAAAAATACCTCTACGCATGGCTTTTAGCAAGACTTTTCCAAAAACAACTGATAAGAGTGTTTATCCTAAGTGGATAGAGGTGTTCTTAACAGACAAGGAAGAAAAAGAACAAGAAGAATTATGCAGACAAGAGAATATAAAGCTAATGAAAGAGTGCATCTCTGATGCAAAAAAGATTTTCTCAGAGCAAAAACTAAAGGATTATCAGACAGACACCATAAGATTAGCTGTTGCTTTGTTTGAGAAAAGAGCAAGTCATTCTATCTATTGGAAAGAAAGCAAAGCCAAAGAAAAGTTTGATAAGGAGCATGGCAAAACAGAATAAACCTTATTAATCACTTATCACTTCTTCTCATACAATATTATGCTTCCTTTTTTCTTGATAGTGTAATCTGGTTCTGTCTCTGGTTTTGCCTTCTTATCCTCAACAAAATCTTTGTTCTTCTCTATGAATTCATAAAGGTTTCTTGCAACATCTGTCTGGGTTATTATACCAAGTATCTTATGGTCATCCACAACCGGCAGCCTTCTAAAGTTATGCTCTAACATGAACTTGTTAACCTGGAAAAGGTCAAAGTCATGGTTTATACAAATAACAGGGCTTGACATAAGGTCTTTCATATAAGAATTCCTTAGCTTGTTAGGATTAAGAAAAAACTCACTTACTATATCAAACTCTGTGAACATACCCCTGATTTCTCCTTTATCAGCCACTAGCACTGAGCCAATATCTTTTAAAGCCATGAGATTCTTGGCTTTTAAGAACTTATCATCCTCTGCTACCATCAACACCTTCTTGGTCATCACATCCTTTACAAGAGGAGCCTTGGGGTGTGGGCTCTTTAACACAGCCACAATCCCGCAAAGGTCTGTCTGGGTTATTATGCCTTTTAAATCACCACCCTCAACTATAATAAGTTTTCTGAAATTATGGCCTTTCATTATCTCCTGGGCTTCAAAAAGATTAAGATGAGTATCTACAGTAAAGAGCTTCTTGGTCATGATATCATTAACAAGCATCTCTTCTGAGTGGTCTTTGGTCATATCCAGTTTCTTAATAAAGTCTCTTTCAGTAATTATGCCTATTGGCTTGTAATCCTCAAGCACAACAAGGCAGGAGGCATGAGTTCCTATCATGGTATGAGCTGCTTCTATTAGATTATCCTCTCTGTGAATGCACACTACATCTCTTATCATGATATTCTTTACTCTAATAGAACTTAGCTCTGAGTAGCAATTACTATAATGTTTTTTCTTCTTGAATAATCCTATGATTAAAAAACACCTCTTTTACTTATCAATAAAGAATATTCAGTATTTAATTATTTAAATGTTGTGGATAAGAGAAATAAAAGAAAGTAAAAAAAACTTATTTATTGTCCAAGCTGGGGCTCAAAATCTTTTTTTTTGGCCTCGTTATTAACTATATCCTTGAATTCTTATTTTTTGTCTTTAAAGGTTATCTGAAGAGGAACACCAAAGAATGAATCAAGAAACATCACACCAGGCTCTTGGCCTATCCAAAAGCTTACCTCCTTGGCATTTCTCTGCTCAAGTGTCTTGGACTTTCCTGTTAGTTCTGCACTTGTTACCTTGGCAAGCCAGTCAAAAGGAGTCTCTATAAAATAATCATCAAAATCAACATCAAAGACTTTGTCCCTGTCAGGGCAGATACTTCTGTCCCTATCCTCACAATAAGCAACACCTGTCTTTTCTATCAGGTCAAGATAAACTGTATCATAGGATTCATCCTCAGTAAACCTAACCTTGCTCCTAAGCTCTATCTTCATCTTGTCTCTTGAAGTATAATAAATATTCTTAGGAAGTATCATGGGTGACTCAACATAAGAGTATTGTAAACTATTAACATTGGTAATCCTTGCAAACAATTCCTGTGCTTCCGCAGAAATAACAGATGGGACATGTTCTTCCTCTTCTTCAGGTTCTTTTCCTGGGGTTACTGACTCTATCTCTCTTACTTCTGGCTCTTCTTTCTCTTCCACTAAAATACACTTATCAGGGTCTAGTACCTTGCTCCCATCAGGGCATACATAATATTTTGCTAGTGGTACACAACTGGTAATAAACAACAAAACTATTGCTAAGCCAAATACTCTTAATAATATGTTTCTCATAAAAAGCACCCCATATATTAATTTTACTCTTGAAAAAGACTTGTCTATAAAAATTTTTCTTTATTCTTCTATTTATTACTATATTATCCTTATCTAATGTTAATATTTTATTGTTTTGGCTTGCTCTCTTCTAAATGCAGCAACACAAAAAAGGTTATCAGGAACAAACCAATCATCAGGAGGATTATAACCAGCATATTAATTTTCTTTTCCTTAATCTCTTCTTCCTCTACTACAGGTATTGGTCTGGGCTGCTCCTCCTCTGGCAGCTTTTCTTCTTCAACTTCCTCTTCTACCTCTACAAGTTCAAGGTCTATAGTTACTTTTTCTTCATCACCATTAGTTCTTACATAAACATAATCAGTGTATTTACCTGGTTCAAGAGTAGTAGTATTAATATATATAGGAATCTCTGCTGAATCCTTGTGAGGTATGATTATGCTGCTTATCACATCATAAACAAAGTTTGTTGTGTAGCTTATATTAAACTCTTTTTCTGTTCCTCTTAGATTATATATTGTTATATAGGCTTCAAGAAGACCTAGAGTCTTGGTGGTTATAGAGATGTAATTGGGGTCAACAAAGAACTGTTTCGTTGGGGTGTAGTTTAGCAGAGGAATTACTCCACCAACTCCTCCTATACGAACTACTCTTTCAACAAGAGTGACATCGGGTGTTGCTCGTAGTCTAAAGGTCATGTTGCTGGTGAGGTTAAAGCCATAAAAGAATGCCGTGCCATTTGAGACCTGTAAATGGTATTCAGCAGTCTTGTTTATCTGGGTGTTGTTCTCTATCAGATAAAGGATATAATCTTCATAATTTGTGCTTACACTCACATTTACACTTACGTTTATGAGTGGGGCGCAGGAATCAATAACCATGGTTTTTTCATAATAAGAGTCTCCTGTATATACAACTTCGCTTGTTATTGTAGGAGGAGAAACCTCAAAGTATATGTCTGTGTCTTTGATTGCTTTATCAGCCTCCCATGAAAGCTCTGTGTCATTAACACTCACATTTTTTATGTTTCCTGACTCATTAATATACCAGTCAAAGCCACACTCAAAGCCTTCTGGCTTGTCTGTAGTTAGGTTTATGGTTATGTTGTCAGAGTAATTAACAGGCATCTTTATTGTTATGTTGGTGCCGTTTACAACCACATTATCTAGTTGCTCCCTGTTATCAATGTCAAAGGTTATATGAATCACTGACAGTGAGACAGGAAAACTCGCAATGCCTGCTAGTCCTGTAATTATATTATCTGTTATGCCTGGGAACAAAAGAGAAGTGGATGCTATGAGTAAGAGTAGTACTGAAAAAGCTATTAGAAGGGTATTACTTTTTTTCAAGCTCATTTTTTATCAGTTCCAGCATCTCTTCCCTTGTAGCTTTTGTCAAGAGCCTGCCTGCAAGTTCTTCTTTTCCTAGACTATGAGCTATCCATCTAGCAAAGTCATTCTTTGCAGAACTCACATGATGGTCAAAGGTATTGTCACTCATATACTTTAAGGCATGGTATACCTCTTCAAGGTTTTTCAGGCTTTTACCATCTTTTAAATGAAAGTACTTGTGTGGGCTTAGAACTCTTTCTTCTCTAGGATGAGCTGGTTTATGTTCAATATGCTCTGGGTGCTTTGGAGGCTCAGGAGCTATCTTTACTTCTGGTTTTGGCTTGTGTTCTACTATAGGAAGTTGAGGTTTTAATTCCTTTAGATCTGGTTTCTTCAGGGGGTGTTGAGGTTTAAATTCCCTTAGCTCTGGTTTCTTCTTAATAATCCTGCCAGACATCTGATGGCTCTTTTTCCAGGTTAATATCAATAAGACGAGGACAACTATGATTATTATTGGTATGAACATCCATTTTGGAATTTTAGTTTCTTCTGGTATTAGAGCAGGTTTTTCTTCTTCTACTTCTTTTGGCTTTGGAACCACTTTAATCTTGAAGTTCCTGTCATACTGCACTGTAAAGGGAACCTGGCCTTCTCCTCTGCCAAGGGGGCGGACCAAATAGTTTATATTATACATATCTCCTGGCTGAGCATCCTCTGGTATTGTGATATTAAAGAACACATGCCTGTCATAGGTTGCTCCAGGCACTTTTAGCTCTGACCCTCCTGCAAGGGTTGCTATTGCACTATCAAGTGCTATATTAACTCTTATATCCTCTTCATCCTTGTTCTGCACTGTGAGCTTGAACATGTAGTTCTGGCCTGGATAAAGCTCTAGAGTCTTATTCTGCATGTACTGATAACTGATTCCAAAGGCCTGCACACCAGTAGAAACCAGTATTATCAATAGTAGATATGTTAATATTCGCACCCTCATGGATTGTTTTCTTGATATATTGATTAATAAACTTTTCGGAAATTAGAAAATTATCTATCTTTCTAACTAATGTATCTTATAAAATTAGAAAAAGAGAATAAAAAAAATTTAAGTTTAAACTGTTGGGTCTATCTCCCAGTTAGTTCCTGCACTGTATTCATCGTCTTCTATGCCACTTGGGATATCTACCCAGAAGTACAGTTCTTCTGTTGCTGTTGCTCCTCTGTCTAAGGCTGCATCTGTAATCAGCACAGTTGTGCTGTGCACCAGGCTCTGACCAGCTCCTGCTACCCCACCACTCACGTTCACTGCAAAGGCACTTGCTCCGATTGTGTCACTTTCGGCTACTCCAGTCAGGTTATAAGCAGTTATGTTTATCTTAGTGTAGTTCTGGTTTCCTGTGTTATTAATGTTTAAGGGGTTCTCTTGTGCTGCTTGATCACTCTGCCCTGGGGTTCCTGAGAATGTCAAGGCATCCTCAATCACAGCCACAGCATCTAGAGTATCCATGGTAAAGTTTGATGTGTCGTTGGTACTAAAATTTCCTTGGTTATCTGCTATGTAAACCGCTATCACCCATTCTCCTTCTTCATCATACCAAGAGATTGTAATGTTGCACTCAATCACTTGTATGTTGCTTGCATTGAATGTTGAGTAACAATCACCACCTGTTGTCTCTCTGGTTGTCTCTCCAGGTCTTGTTATGTTCATATATGCTGCTGAAGTATTTATATCTGCAAAACCATTATTATCTGTTACATTGAATTGTATCTGGATTATCCTGGTTCCTCCTTCTGCAGGGGAAGCATTTACACTATCATTAACCCAATCTATTGTTGGAGCAGCACTACCAATAGTTACGTTTGCTGTGAAACTGTCTGTATCTCCTCCTGATACTAGCATTATTAAGGGTATGGTTATTGCTATTAGCGTGGCTAAGAAGATTAGCAAGCTTAAGGTTCTTCTTTTCATTATTAACACCTCAGGGTTTAATTATTTTAACTATGTGTATATATAAAGGTATACTATTATCCTTTTCTGATACTACTAGTATTTAAATCTTTCGATTAAGGTTAAGAAACCATAGGTGTTTCAGCTCTAAAAAGTTAAAAATTCAAATATTCAGCCCTAAAAAATTAGAAAGCTAAATTGGACTGTTTAAAGCTTTTTTACTGACTTTTCTCTGTCCTTAATATTCTTATCTCTAATCACTTGCTTTAATCACCCAGCTGCTTGAAGAAACATAATTCAGTGGAGGAATGTTAGGAATCGTGATGTAAAAGTACAATGACTCATTAGCATCAACACCACCAACATCCACATTAACATTAGCATAAGGAATAGTAAGCTCAGTAGAGTGCTGCAGAGCAGTGCCTACTGCATCAGAAACATTAACAGTAACATTAGAAACACCCAGCGTATAAGAACCATTCACCAAGTTGTAAGCAGTGATATTAATTATGGTTAGATTGACATTCCCCATGTTGTCAATCAAAAGAGGGTTAGAACTAGCATTCTTATCAGTATCACCAAGATAATAATCTCCAAACCCGAACACTGTAGGACTAACCTGAATATAGAGTAACTCATTATACGAGAAATTAGTAGTATCATTATAAGCAGATAAAGAAGCATTATCCATCACACTAACATTAATAGCCCAAGTACCAGCAGAATCATAATATTGCATACCAACACTGCAGTTATACTCAGTAGTGTTCTCATCAATATCATTAGGAGTACAGTTTCCTTCCCTTGTAACACCACCTTTTGAGAAAACAGCTTTTGCAGTTGAATCATTTAAATCACTAACACCATCAGGGTCAGAAGCAGTGAAATTCACTTCTACCATCTTAATAGCTTCTGGATTAGGGTCTTGATTAGAAATATTGCTCACATTGTCGATTATTGGGGCTACATTGCTAACATTAACCGTGATGTTAAGCACACCACTCTTACCAACATTACTCGCACTATCAGTACAATTAATGTACACATCATACCTGCCATTAGGAACAGTATCATTAGCAGTCATATCAGTCTGAGAATTATTAATAACACTAGCATTAATATCATAAACAGTATCATTAAAGAATAACTGACAACTATCAGTAGGACTTAGAGTATCAGTAAAATTAAAATCAACAGTAGGAGTACTATCACTAGTAACAGTATTATTCAAACTAACATTAACATTAACAACAGGAGTCTGATTATCAACAACCATCCAAATAACACCACGAATGATGTTGCTAGTAATAACACTGGTAATAGCAGGAGCCTTAGTATCAACCGAGATATTAAGAACACCACTCTTATCAGTATTACTGGCCCTGTCAGTGCAGTTAATGTATACATCATACCTGCCATCAGGAACAGTATCATTAGCAGTCATATCAGTCCAAGAACCATTCTGAACATTATTAGTAATATTATAAACAGAATCATTAAAAAACAAAGTACAATTAGACTCATTACTCAAACTATCAGTAAAATTAAAACCAACAAGAGGAGTACTATCACTAGTAACAGTATTATTCAAACTAACATTAACATTAACAACAGGAGCAGTATTATCAACATACAAAGTCCTGGCAGAACTAGCACCAATATTACTGGCATTATCACTACAATTAACAGTCCAGGAATGACTGCCTTCACTCAAACCACTACTATTAATAGTTGTACTAGTATCATTCAAAACACTAGCATTACTACCATTAACAGTACCATCAACCCACAAAGTACAATTCAACCTATTACTAAAGCTATCAGTAACAGTAAAAACAAAATCAGGGTCAAGGTCATTGGTCCAGGCATTATCATCAGGACTACTAGGAGATACAGAAGGAGTAACATTATCAACAACCATCCAAATAACACCACTCTTACCAACATTACTAGCATTATCAGTACAATTAACAAAAACACTATAATTAGCAGCAGACAAAGAAGTATTAACAGTCAAATCAGTCCAAGAATTATTAGCAACATCATTAGTAATATTATAAGCAACATCATCAAAAAACAAAGTACAATTAGACTCATTACTACGAGCATCAGTAAAATAAAAATCAACACTAGGCTGAGTATTAGAAGTAAAAGAACCATTCAAACTAACATTAATAGTAACAGTAGGAGGAGTCTGGTCAGGACCAATCAAAGTAGTAAAATTATAAGGACCACTAGTATTACACTGACCAAGAGAATCACAACTAGTAACATTATAATAATAAAACTGACTATCACTCAAACCAGAAAGACTAAGATTATGCTCTGTTAAAAGATTAGAATGAGTCTGTGTGCCATCAGTCATACTAAGAGTAGTGCCATACTTAACACTACCATTAGCAACTTCATCAGTACTCCAATTAACCTTAGCACTACTACTAGTAATACTCCAATTAATAACACCAGTAATAACAGGAGCCCTGGTATCAACCGAGATATTAAGAACACCACTCTTACCAACCTTACCTACTTTGTCAGTACAATTAATATAAACATCATACCTGCCATTAGGAACAGTATCATTAGCAGTCAAATTAGTCCAAGAACCATTCTGAACATCATTAGTAATATTATAAGCACTATCACTAAAAAACAAAGTACAATTAGCAGTAAGACTCAAACTATCAGTAAAATTAAAACCAACAAGAGGAGTACTATCACCAGTCACAGTATTATTCAAACTAACATTAACATTAACAACAGGAGCAGAGATATCAATTGTGAAATTCCTATAACTTGTGTAACTACTATTCTCATAACTTGTTATGGCCTTAACCCTCCAAAACCACAAGCTCTCACCTAAAGCATCAGCAGTATAATTATTATCACTTAAAGTGTAATTGCTCTGGTCAATACTACCAAAACCACTATCATCATCAATCTCAATATCATAAGTTATAGCATCATTATCAGCATCACTACTAACAGTCCAATTAAAGAAAGGCGTAGTATCAGTAGTGAACAATCCATCATCAAGTTCGTCAAGGCTTGGTGTTGAGGGATGACTATCATCAACAGTAGTAGTATTACTATAATTACCAGAACTATTAGCATCAACCGTAGTAGCCTTACAAGTAACATTAATAACATCATGAACATCAGAAGTCTGTATTACATAAGTCTCATCAGAACTCCAAGCCTGCAACTCAGAAGTATCATTAACATTATAAAAATAATAATCATAAGTAATACTATCACCATCAGCATCAGAGCTACCATCACAACCACCAGTCAAAGTATCAGTAACATTAACATCATTAATATCCAAAATAGTCGGGTCTGTTGGAATAGAATTTTGTATTGTAACACTATCATAATCCTTACTAGAATTAACAGAGCTATCACCACACCAAAAACTACCATTCCAAACCTCACCACCACTAGTATTACCACTACCAACAACCCACAACAAAGCCACA
>DAOWFR010000065.1 GCA_030637925.1 Methanobacteriota archaeon | reverse complement strand
TTCTTAGCAGCACTTGTCAAGCCCCTGTGAACCCTGCCTCTTTGTTTAGCTATTCTCCTGAGATTAAGGTCTTTTCTAATATTCGGGTGCTCTCTGTCAATAAGGATTACTTCATACCAATAGTATTTACCATCTTGTCCAACATAGTAAGAGTTCAATACCTCGCAGTTAGTGTACTTCTTAACAGCTCTTTCCTCTGCAATCCACTGATAATTTTTACCAACAATTTTGGTTCTTCTGGAAGCCTTGGGTCTTCTGCCACCTGAGGGTTTTGCTCTCATCCTGCCCCCACGCCTAACCCTCTGTCTCAGTACTACGAATCCTTGCTTTGCCTTGTAGCCAAGGCTCCTGGCCCTGTCAATCCTGGTAGGTTTCTCAACTCTAACAGTTACTGGTTGTTTTCTCCAAAGAATCAGTCTTTTCCTCTGGACCTCTCCAAGATTCTTCTTGGGTTTTTTCCAGAGCTCTCTTACATGCTTGTATAATCCCACTTTATTAGCCTCCATTATTTAATATATAACAGGTTCAGGCAAGCCACGCCCACATTCCTGTAGAGGAGAAAAAAAGAGGCGAGTTTATAAAGGTTTTGGAATCATTATGTCTTTTTTTATCGCAAACTATTTAAAAAACCAGAGCTTTCCATACATTCTAAAAAGGGGAGTTTACAGTGATAGAGTTAGGAGGGAACATAACCCTAGTTGGTTTTAAGGAGATAGAAAAAGCAGAGCTAGTAGTGGTTAAGAAACTGGTAGGAAGCTATACAAGAAAGATGAGTGACACTGTTTCTGGGTTTGAAAACCTTACAGTGACTCTGAAGATTGTACATAAGACAGAGGGCAGTAAGAAGTATGAGTTTCATGCAAAGGCAATGGTTAGTGGCAAACCAATAACCTCAGAGATTACTGATAGGAATCTTTTTGTAGGCCTGGATGATGTTCTTAAGAAAGTGCTGGCCATAGCTTCTAAGTGAGTCAGTTTTGAGGAGTTAACTATGGATATTAAAGAGAAAGAAATAATTGGTAAGAGTATTAAGTTCTATATTGAAGATGATGGTAAAGAAGTTGCAAGGGCTTACCTCTATATTATAAAGAATGATCTACATAAAGAGCCTTTTGGATTCTTGGAGGATGTTTTTGTTGATGAATCAAAGAGAGGTAAAGGATTAGGCTCTAAGATAGTTAAGCATTTGATAAAACAAGCAAAAAAAAAGGGTTGTTATAAATTGGTATGTACTAGTAGGTATACAAAACCAAAAGTGCATGAATTATACTTAAAATTCGGGTTTAAAGAACATGGTAAAGAGTTTAGGATTGATTTCTAGAATTATTTCTTTGTCGCTTTAGCGACCGATGAAGATTTTCCTTCTTTTTTAGTTTCAGGTTTCTTTTCTTCTATCTTTTTCTCTTCTTTCTTCTCAGGCTCTTTCTTAACTTCAGGTTTTTTCTCCTCCGGTTTCTTTTCCTCTTCCTTTTTTTCTTCCTTTGGCTTCTGTGGCTCTGCCACAGGCTTAGAAGCTTTTTTTGCTTCTGTTGTCTCTTCTTTCTTTACTTCTTCTTTCTTCTCTTCCTTAGGCGCTTCTTTTATTCCTAGCTTAGCTGCCAGCTTATCCTTCATGGTCGGTGCCTCTTTCTTCTTTTTCTCAGCCTTAACTGCTTCTTTGAACTCAAAGCCTTCAAGCTCTGCCTTTACAACATCATCTTCTTTAAGAGCATGAACCTTTACATGATGAGGAGGATTCTTTATGCCATGCTTCCATAAGTGCTCATTAAGATGCATACCCAGCCTTATCTTCTCTGCTTTCATATGCTTTTTTAAGAACTCTCTAACTGCTCGAACGGCCTTAGGAGTCTTCTTGTGCTTAGCACTATGCCTAAAGCTCTTTCTAAGAGGAACATTATAGCTTCTCTCCAGTTTTATCTTGGGTTCTTTCTTCTTAGCCATTCTCTACTCCTATGCTTTTGTCTTGACTCTTCTCCAGTTCCTCTTAACAACAGTATGTCTTCCAGGATGAATCCTCCTGTTCTTACCATAAATCTTAGGCACTGTCCAAAAAGGAGCCCACTTGGCCTGCTCTCCTTTCTTTATGAGTCTCTTCTTCTTTGCTCTTGGCTTGTACCTTGACATTTTTTTACTCCTTTTTTAGCGCCGCAGGCCAATTAATTATTATTTTTTAATTTCAACCTTTGTCTCTTCTTTCTTAACTTCTACTTTCTCTTCAGGTTCTTTTTTAATTTCAACTTTTTTAGGCTCTTCCTTTACAGGTGCCTTTGGCACAGGTTTTGGCTTTTCAATACTTACTTTGGGTTTTGGCTTATCAACTGCCTTGGCACTCTTAGCTATTAATGAATATGCTTTAGGAGTCAGCACTCTGCCTTTATGCCTGCCTTTAGCCTCTTGTTTTAATAAACCAGCACTCTCCAGTTGCTGAAGAAGCTTCCTAATAATGCTTCCAGAGCCTCTGTAAAACCTCTCAGGCTTCACACCACGATTCTTTTTACCGCCATACTTGGTTCTAAGCTTAGAAACACCTATAGGTCCAAGTCTCTTAACCTTTAATAATATACTGCCTGCTCTTGCATACCACCAATCATGATTCATAGGCGGTCTTTCCTTGTGCATTCCTGTCTTTACAAAGTCAGCCCATTCAGGCTTTTTAAGCAAGGACTTGAGCTCTTGTGCCAATGCACTTACTAGTTCTTGTTTTGAAACTCTCATGAGTATAAACCTCGCTCTTTAGTCATATAAATATGATACTTGCTTACAGAACCTCTAAACCAGGTTAAAGGGTGGATAAAGGATTTATAAAGCTTACTATTTATTTCAACTTACTGAAATTTTCGAAACCTTTAAATACCTTAAATCTCAGAATAAGGATTAAATAGTCAAAATACCATAAATAAATAAAAAGAGAGGTGTTTATAATGAAAAAGAAAGCTTCTATGCAGCTTGGTATTAATGCAATTGTTATTTTAATAATAGCCTTGGCTGTCCTGGGCCTGGCTATGAGTTTTATAACAGGACTCTTTAGACAGAGCGGAGCTAAGTATAGTGCTATTATTGACAGGACAGACCTACCTTTTCATGCAGACATTGTTACTCCTATAATATTTGAGACTAAAGAGGTTACTGTCAAGGCAGGCAGGCAGGAGAGTTTAACAGTTAGTGTGTTTAATGATAAGTTCAATCCGTCTGATCCAATTAGTCTGGAATTAGTTAACTGCATAGACCCGGATGGTCAGGAAGCATGGCCGCCAAGAGATCCACTTTACGACCCTCTCCACTATTCCTACCCTGATTATAAATGTCTTAATAATCCAACCTACCCCTACGATCCCACCATAGCAATCCGTACCTCTCCACAAACCATCCCTGTAGCTACAGACGCAGGTTACATGGCAATAGTATCAGTTAATGCATCAGTAAATACTGGAAGTTATATATGCACTGTTATAGCAGGAAAGTGGAGGTCAGACAAACGCGGTACTAATGTCCGTTCTTGCGTTGACCCTGATGACCCAGCACCTGTCTCACAACAAATAGTAGTTAATGTAGAGAGATAAAGGGGTGATATTCATGGCAAAACAAATGAAAAGGCAGATGACTCATGAAGAAGAATTTGATATTATGAAGCTTGTACTAGACAAGTTCTTATGGTTAGGGGTTGGTATTATGGCTTTTGGCTTTTACAAGATGATAACTTTTAAGGAAAGCCTTGGCTATGGCTTGCTACTCCTTGCAGCAGGAGCAATACTCTTAATGATCTTCATGATAATACTTGTAAAAGAGTATTCCTTTTTAGGGAGAAAATAGAAAAATATTATTTTAATATTTTTAATATTTTATTAATACTTAATCTAATTCATAAAGGTTTTTATTATGAAAAGAGCAACTATCCAGCTAGGCATTAACTTTCTTGTTGTGCTCATAATATGTATTGTTCTTCTTGGTATTGGCATTAAGCTCATAGGAGATTTTATTAGTAGTGCTGACAAGATGAAAAAGGATGTTGATGATTATCATAAGAGACAGTTAGAAAGGGTTATGAGTGAAGGAACGCTTGTAGCAACCTATCCTGGTGTTGTTACTATTAACAGAGGAGACCATGCTGGTTTCTCTCTTTCTATTAGTAATGAGCTTGGCTATGACAATAATTTCTCCCTAAGGGTTGAAAGAGTTGATATTCTTGGTGGTGTTGACCCAGAAGTCTTGTATGAAAGAGGGTATGATCCACCTAACTATATTTTTAATATTAAGATTAAGAATAATGAGCAATACTTTACACCTATAAGAATCACTATTCCTAGAAACGGCGAGACTGGTACCTATATATTTGATGTTTATGTATATATTAAAAATGTAACTAATCTTCTTGTGCCCATTAGGTATGGTGATATTCAAAAACTACATGTTAATGTTAGGTAGAGAAAAAACATGGTTTAAGGCAATAATTCTCTTAAAGCTTTCTCAGGGTCTTGTGCTAAATCTACTCCAGAAGCTATTAATACTCCGTCTGCTCCTAGGTCCAAGGCTTTAACAACATCTTCTCTTGTTTTAATACCAGCACCCACAAGGAGTTTTATATTATGTTTTTTCTTTACTAAGTCCACACTTTTAGTTATTATCTCTGGCTCTGCCTTGCTCACACTAACCTCTCCTCCTATCAGCTCTGGAGGCTCTACTGCTATGAAGTCAGGCTTCATCTTTGCAATCTCTTCTGCCTTACTAGGAATGTCAGCGCACACAACAGTCACAAGGCTTAGCTTAGAAGCTCTGGTAATACTGTCTTCTAGTTGTTCCATAGGTATTTGGTGCTCTGAATGATTAAGCAGGGTTCCTGTTGCTCCTGCACTCTTAACCTCTTCTGGAAGCACACTCCCAGTATGCCTGCCAGGAGGATAAGGGTCTACATGCTCTGCATACACAGGAATACTAACTGCTTTGCTCACAGGATAAATATCAGGTGCAGAAACAGCCACTCTTATATCTATTCCTGTTTCAAAAGCAACTTTTTCACAGAACTTTGCAAGCCTTACAGCATTCTCTCCAATACTGTTAGGATAAGTCTTGAAGTTGATAATAATTATTGGTTTTGCTCTATGCATTTTAACCTCTTTTTAGACGCCGTAGGCCGATTAATTATTTATTTTATATTTAGTTTTCATGTTTATAACTTTTTCTAATAGCAAGAATGACTAAACCATGTTTTCCAATATCTTCTTTTGTATAAAACTTTTCAATATCTTTAATGTTGAACTTGTAAAGTATTTCGCATTCTAACTCCCTACCTGTCAACTCATCAGTTTCATCATTCTGCTCTTTTAATACAAGAATATCACCTGGCTTAGACTCAAAATCAGCTAGTCTAACTTCAAACCTCTTTCTACCATCAGCTACGTCTTTAAAGTATTTGCGTTTAACTTTCTTTTCAATTTTCATGGCCAATCATTACTCTTTACTCTTTTTATTTCTTTGTATTCTATAAAGGAAATAAACACTAACTATAACCATTAATATGTTTAAATACTGGCTTATGCTTAACCCCAATACTCTTAAGTCTTCACGCCAGAAAGTAACTATGAATCTTAGAACACCATACATTAATACAAAACCCCAGAAAATTATTCCATCTTTTAGTTTCTTTTTTGTGTAAAGGAAGAGAAGAGTAAAGAATATAACCAGATTCTTTAGGGCTTCGTATAACTGGCTTGGATGCCTGCACCCATCATAATCCTTGAACACAACACACCAAGGCATATTTGTCTTTATTCCTACAAGCTCTCCATTAATAAAATTAGCAATCCTGCCTATGAACAAGAAAAAAGCTAGTGGCAGCATAAGAAAGTCTGCTAATTTGTAAAACTTAACTTTGTACTTTCTACAAAAGATTAATCCTGCAACAACTGCTCCTATCAGTCCTCCATGAAAACTCATACCACCTTGCCATATCATTAAGACTTCCAAAGGGTTAGTAATAAAAGTCTTTGGATAGTAAAAAACAAATAATAAGAGTCTTGCACCAATTATTGCTCCAAGAATAAGATATAGTGTAAAAACATCTGCCTTGTCAGGAGTAAAATTCTTTATTCTTCCTTTCTTTGCAAGGCTTCTAAGAAGAAAATAGGTTATAATAAAGCCAATAGCATATACAAGACCATAGTACCTTATCTCAAGAGGACCAATGCTTACTAGGACAGGGTTTATATTATGAAAAAACACTTTACATATAGAAAAATAACAAGGATTATAAAAATGTTACTTAATAACTCACTTAAAAGCCTCTTTTATCTTGTTCTTGAACTCATCCTCATAAACAAGCCCTATAACCCTGCCAATCTCTTTATCATCCTTTAAAAAAACAATTGTGGGTATGCTTCTCACAGCATAAATAGCTGCTATTTTCTGATTATTATCAACATTGACTTTAAAGAAATTAATGTTCTTGAACTCATTGCTTAGCTTCTCAAAGACTGGCTCCATTATTTTACACGGGCCACACCAGTCAGCATGGAAATCTATGATTGCATTTCCCTGCTTTGTCTTCTCCTCAAAGTTATCTGCATTAAGCTCAGTTATCATTACACCACTCCTTATATTACCAGCTTCCTACTGCTCTCTTACCTGTTACAAACTGATAAGCACTGCTAGCAGCTATGGCTCCTTGGCTAGCACCCACGATGCCTTGCCTAAGCACAGTATTGGTAACATCACCAGCAGCATAAACACCTTTTATATTGGTCTCGCACTGAGCATTAACTATTATCTCATTGCTCTGTGTAAGCCTTATTCCTAGCTGCTTTGCAATTGCAGAGTTAGGAACACTTCCTATCTCAACAAATAATGCATCAAGCACTAATTCTTTTTTTCCTTTATATACATTGTCAAGCATTACTTTTTCAACAAACTTTGAGCCCTTAACCTCTATTACATTAGTGTTATTAATAATCTCAATGTTCTTTGTCTGGTTAATCCTGTCCTTTAGCACAGGCTCAGCTCTTATTTCCTGTTTTCTATAGATAATAAAGACTTTTTTTGCAAACCTGCTCAGAAGAAGAGCAGAGTGAGCAGCACTATTGCTTCCTCCT
>DAOWFR010000008.1 GCA_030637925.1 Methanobacteriota archaeon | reverse complement strand
AATGATAAGAATGCAAAAAAGGTTTATGATGAAACAGTTTTTTACACTGGCTTGTTCTTTGCAAATCTGATAAACACATTTAATCCTGAGGCTATTGTAGTTGGCGGGGGGGTAAGCAACTTGCCTTTTTACAAGGATATTAACAAAGTTGTTAAGAAGTATGCTAATCCTTTCATGGCAAAAGTGTGCAAAATAAAAAAGAATGCTCTTGGTGATGATTCTGGGGTTATAGGAGCTGCTGAGCTGGTGTTCTGTGACTGATTAAACTTTAAAGAAATTTATGCAAGCGTATCTTCTAATGAGCTAACCTGTACTTCTTTTTGGGATTTCTCTAACCTTCTTTTTTTATCTCTTCTACGATGATAATCCATAAACACAGATACTCCTCCAAAAATAGTTCCAATAGTTTTATTTAGTATTACAGTCCCTTGCGGAACTCCTTCTACTCCTCTAGTAAAAAAGTAATAAAACGTAGCAAGACCGGCATAAGCATTTCTATGCAATCTACCATAATTTCTTCCTCCACCAAAAATACTTGCAAGAGCACCAAACACTACAATATGAGACCTATACTCCCCAAATATTTCAGAACCATAATCATTAAAAGCAAAGCCTGCTAATGCTGCTGCTCCCACATCCCAGTAATCCCTTACTAAAGTTCCTATTGTTTTTGTAGTATATTTAACAGGATGTTCAGAAAATTCTGTAAGTCCTTGTGTTATATCCTTTCTTAATTCTTCTAAATAAACTTCTGTGCTATGTTTCATATTATTTTTTAATTCTTGGAAATTAACTTTCATACCTTTCAGAAAGATGATGAAGTATTTAAATATTCGGATTAATTCTCTATAGTTAGTATTATCTTCTTTCAAATCCCCCGAACCCAAAAGATTTATATATTACACCACATAATATAATATAACATGGTGTTATAAATGGTAAAAATCTTAGTTGATTTGTCAGAAAAAGAAGATAAATTAGTGGAAATCTACAAATTAGTTAATGAGCTTAAGACTAAACAAGAAGCAGTAAAACACATGGTTAGATATTTTGAAGTGAAAATAACACCTAAAAATCTAAAAAAAGATGAAAAATATTATAAAAAAGCCTTAAAATTTTAGGAGCGATTATAAGAACAAATTATCGTGGTGAACTAAGTGGTGGATTTATTAACAAGCGCTGTAAGATTCTTTCTTGAACCTATATGGCTCTATGCACTCTTGTTATTAATTCCTTTTATTCTTCTTTATCTTATTAGGCCAAAGCCTAAGCATAAGAAGATTCCTAGTCTTATGTTTCTTTTCAAGGACTTGGGTAGGGATAGGAAAACTAATTTTTTCAGAAGACTAATCAGGGACTTATTATTCTTACTTCAGCTTCTTATTTTGTTATTCCTGCTTTTATCAGTTGCTAAGCCTTATATTAATGTTGCTAAGGAGTCTTTGTTCAAGAATACTGTTCTTGTGCTGGATATTAGTGCTAGTATGAAAACAGATTATAATGGAAAAACAAGGTTTGATGAAGCAGTGAAGCTGGCAAAAAAGAATCTTGGAACTATAAACACCTTGGTGCTGGCTAAGAAAACACCTGAGGTGGTGCTTGTTGATGAGGATGCTGGCAAGGTAAAGGATTATATTAACAAACTAGAACCAACAGACACTCCTACTAACTTATATGATGCTATTAGCACTGCTGGTGGTTATGCTAGGAGTGATTCAAGAATCATGGTTATTAGTGATTTCATTGACACAGAAACAGATACTGGCCTTGATACTGCTAAGAAGACCTTAGAGGCACAGGGAATAAAAGTTGATTTCATAAGGGTTTTTGAAGTTGTTAATAATGTGGGTATAGTTGACCTGGATATTGATGAAAAAAAGACCAGTGCTGTTATCAAGAACTATAATAAAGAAGTTGTTGATGTAAACCTTAAGATTAATTCTCTTGAAGAAACCATTAGTATTCCTCCTGACTCCAAGGAATTATTCACTTTTTCAACACCAGCAGGAACCAGCAAGCTTGAGCTTGAAGTGCTTGGAGTAAGAGATGGTTTTAAAGCAGATAACACTGTTTTTATAAGTGCTCCTGGTGATAGTGAGAGAAAAGTCCTTTTAATCACTAATAATCTTAATCCTGAGAAGATCTTTTTGTTCAACGCCTTTGATGTGATGAAGAATACACTTATTGATGTTGCTGCTCCTCCAAAAATCCCTAACTTAGATACTTATGATGTGTTTATATTCAAGGATATTAATCCAAACCTAATCCTGCCAGGCACTTTTAAGAGTGTGAAAAAAGAAGTTGAGGATAAAGGCAAAACTGTTATTATTACTGTTCAAACAGACTTTCTTAATCTTAATTATTATGGCTTAATGCCTCTTCGCTATAACCAAACCATTACTTCTAATACAAACATCCTTGCTAGTAGTAGTGAGAGCCTCACAGCCAATATTGAATTTGGTATTACAAAGAAGTATTTTAGGACTAGTCCTTTAGAAGGAATAAGTCTTGTTATAATAGCTGCTGCTGCTGAGGATAATACTCCACTAATAACTTTCAGTTCTCTTGGAAAAGGCAAGGTATTTTTTTATGGCATTCTTGATGAAGACAGAGGAGCAGATACTAGTTTTGCAAAGAGTCCTGTTTATTTTGTTTTCTGGAAAAGGCTTACTGACTTTGCCACTGACACGCCTTCTATAAAGAACCTGAATTATATGAGTGGTAGTGTTCTGAACTTTAAAGAAGAGCAGAGAATTCAGACGCCAAAGGGCAGAGTAACAACTCAGAGCTTAAGCCTTGATAACACAGGGCTTTATACTTTGAATGAGAGGGCAATTGCTATTAATCTCTTGAATGAAAAAGAGTCAGATGTTAATAACAAGGCAAGCCTTGGTGAGCAGGGATTTTTTCAGCCTAGTGACAGGTTTAAGGAAAAAGTGCCTTTTGAACTGGTTCAGTATTTCATAATCATTGCCCTTATCTTATTATTACTTGAATTCCTTTATATCAAGCTAAGAGGTGACTTATAAGTGATTAGTAATATTTTAAAGCCACAAGTATTGTTATGGCTTATCCCTGTCCTGATACTATTCCTAGTCTTGTTTTTTAAGAACTTTGTCAAAGATGACTTTGGTGATAAAAAGGAGAAGAAAAAGTTTAAGAGAATAATCCTTATTACAAGGATTCTTATCTTTGTCTTGTTAATAATAGTCCTTGCAAAGCCTTTTGGAGAAGTAAAAATAACCACTCCTGGAAGCCCTAAGCTAACCATTCTTGTTGATAACACAACCTCTATGAGAGTAATGGATGCTGGCTTTATTCCTGAGCTAAAGCAAGAACTTGAGAAACATATTCCTGTGAGTGTTAAAACTCTTGGCTCTGGCTTAAAATCAGATCTTGCAGATAGCCTACTCAATCACCTTGAAAAAGACACTAATCTCTTGTTAATCACTGATGGTAATATTAATGAAGGCACAGAGCTAGGAGATGTGGCTTTGCTAGCAGCAAATCTTAACAGCACTATAAACGCAGTCCAGCTTGAGGAAAAAGAAAAAGAAGTAGGAATATATATCTTGGGTCCTGAGAGCACAGTAGCAGGGGTTGATAATACGTATACTGTCAGAATTATGAATCTTGGTGCACAACAAGTCAGGTTAAAGGTAAGTATTGATGAAGAGATTATTATTAATGAAGTTACAAAAAAGGAAAGGTATGTTTTTGAAAAAGAGTTTAGTGAAGGTGACCATAGAATAATAGCAGAGGTAAGTGCTCCTGAGGATTATTTTGAGAATAACAATGTCTTTTACAAGACTGTGAGGGTTATGAAAAAGCCAAAAGTGTTGCTAGTAAGCGATGCTTATGCTCCGATTGAGAAGATACTAAACGAGTTATATGATGTTACAAAGCTCAGCCACATTCCTGATAATGTTAATGATTATTATGCTATTATTGTCTATGACAAGCCAGCCAGTATAAGAGGAATTGAAAAGCTCGCTGATTATATTGTTGATAAACAAGGAGGTTATTATGGTAATGGCTTGTTTGGTATAGGAGGCTTTGACAGCTTTGACAGGGGTGATTACAAGAACTCATTGCTAGAATCATATCTGCCAGTATATGTTGGCAAAGCTGCTAGAAGAAGAGGGAGTAGCAATATTGTGCTTAGTATTGATTTCTCTGGTAGTAGTGGAGACAGATATGAAGTAATAAGAGACCCTGAGACTGGCAAGATTATCGAGCTAAGAAAAGTAAGGTCTAGTATTCAGGATGTTGAAAAAGCCCTTGCTGTTAGTGTTATTAATAGTTTAGGTCCTGATAATAGTGTTGGCGCAACTATTTTTAGCACAAAAAGCGCTGTTGTCCAAGAGCTTCAACCCTTGTTCTTGATTAAAGAGGAGCTTATTGATAAGGTCTCAAGGATTCAGCAGCCGCCTGGGCAGTCATTCTTTCATATAGGCCTTAGTGGTGCTTACAGCCTGCTCAAAAACCATATCGGCACTAATAACATAATTATGATTACTGATGGAAACACTGGAAGTGATAGTATTAGAAAGCAGACCCTTGACACTGCCAGTACTATCAATGCTCGTGGAGTAAAGGTTTATATTGTAGGCACTGGCAGAAATGTTGCTGAGGACTTTTTAAAAGATGTTGCTTATAATGGCGGGGGTATTTACTTTCCTGCAGACCAGGAGAACAAGTTAAAGATATTGTTTGGAGAGCCAGAAGAGAGCAGGTTTGGTGAGTTATTTGATTTATTCATACTTAATCCTTATCATTTCATAACCCAGAACTTAGAGCTTGATGCTTCTCTATATGGCTTTAACCAGGTAATACCCAAGAGCAGTTCTCAGCTCCTTGTTACAACTCAGCACGGAGAACCAGCAGTTAGTGTGTGGAATTATGGTCTTGGCAGAGTAGCCACTCTTAATGTTTTTAGTGGCAATAATAATCTTGGAGACCTGCTTAACAAGAGAAACTCAATCCTCTTAACCAGGATTATTAACTGGGTCATTGGAGACCCTCAGAGAAAAGAGCCTTATTATGTTGTTATACCTGACTCAAGAATTAATAATCCTGTTGAGGTTATTGTAAAGAGTGATAAGTATCCTAGTGCAGAAGGCTTAAGCTTTACCAGGACTGGTGAAAACCAGTACACAACAGAATTACTAGCAGCAGACAAAGGTTTTAGCCAGGT
Organism: Methanobacteriota archaeon; assembly: GCA_030637925.1. Lineage (GTDB taxonomy): Archaea > Nanobdellota > Nanobdellia > Woesearchaeales > SM23-78 > SM23-78. The sequence goes on along the minus strand of DAOWFR010000008.1, from coordinate 4,918 downwards.
ACTTGGTAAGAGCTTTGCTGTTAATTATGAGACAGAATACCAGTCTCTTGGCATGAATCCTAGGTTAGAAGAGGTTGTGAGTATGAGTGGAGGAAAGGTTTTTAAACCCTCAGATGCTAAGGATATTGTTAGTTTTGTAAGAACAGCTTCAAAAAAGAGCAGGCTTGAAAGGACTACTATTATCTGGCCTTTCCTACTCTTAGCAGTAATAATCTTTTTAATAGAGATTGGTATTAGAAAGATAAGAGAGAAAAAGCTTAATAGATAAAAGAATTATGATAAAAAAAGGTTGATTAAGAATGGCTTCAGGATTTATGGGTAAAAAAGTGAACTTGTTCCTCTTGTTAATGATAATACTTGTCCTCTTAGGATTTGGGGGGATAAGTGTTTATTACCAGTACACCTTTAAGAATGTTAATCAGAAATTTGATAATATTAGCACTAACCTTGGAATGTGTGAGCAGAACCTTAGCCAGACTGCTGATGCCTTGATGACTACAATAAGAAATCTTAATAGTACAGAAGTGGATATAAGGAAGTATGATGTCTTGTACGAGCAAAAAGCACAAGAGCTTGAAACAAAGAAAGATGAGTTATCAGATACACGGGCAGATCTTACCAGGGTAACCTTGCAGAAAGAGGTTTATAAAAGGCAGATAGATGATGCTTATGCCCAGATAATTGGTCTTAATAAATCAATTACTAGTCTTAACAGTCAGATTAGAAGTCTTGAAAGGAACATTAATAGATTAAACACCAGAATTTCATGTTTAAGAAATACTGTTGATGATGATGAACTAAGCAGTTGTTTTAGCTAAAAAATAGCAAGAGCAAAAAGGAATTTTAGAATATGGCAAAAATCAAGGATTTGTTTGATGAAGTAAAGTTTGAAATGCTCAAGGTTGTTCTTATCAACATATTCTTAGATTCAGTAATGGTATTCTTCATTGCATACTTTATTACTTCTTTTTTTAATATCAGATTCCTCTATATCCTTTTAATCCCTGCTATTATAACCTTAATATTCTTTTTTACAGTCTTTATGATTAGGATAAAGAAGTTAAGGCTTAAAGCCATGGAAGATGCTAATCCACAGGTAAAGGAGATGCTCAGAACAGCACATGATAATATGGGTGAGGAGAACCTTATGACCGCGGCTTTATTTAGTGAGCTTAAAAAAAAGATGAGAACAGTTTCCACAGGAAACCTATTGGAATCAAAAAAGATAATAACCAAGATAATAAGTGCTGTTCTTATAGTCTTCTTAATAATATTTGTTTCCTCACTTAATATTAACCTAGAAAAAATAGACATCCCATTTGAAAAGCTAAGATTCATGATACCGGGTGGCAAAGAAGAGTATAGCGAGGCAAACATCACAGACCTTGTTTTCAATGAAACAGAAGTTGTTTATGGAGAAGCAAGTATTGCAAAGCTAGGCAATGAAGAGATAGACCTTAACATGAATCCCAGTATGAGTGAGATAGACTTTAATAAGATAGGGGAAGCTGAAAGAGAAGCTTTAAGAGAAGGAAGCCTTCCCCAGGAGATAGGAGTTAATCCTGATGCTTTTAGCAACCAGGAAGTGCTGGATGAGGCAGAACAAGCAGCTAATTATAGTCAAAGGATAAAAAACATTTAATACCATAAAAATAGGAGGAGATTATAATGGCAAAAAACATTGAGAGCATTCGAAATATTGAGAAGTTAAAAGATACTTTTAGTAATGTTGCTAAAGAGATAAGCAAGATTATTGTAGGCCAGGAAGAAGTAATTGAGCAAATCCTAATTGCCATATTGTGCGATTCAAATGCCTTGCTTGAGAGTTATCCAGGTCTTGGAAAGACTACCATGATAAAGACTGTTGCCAATGTACTTGACTTAAAGTTCAGCAGAATACAGAGCACTCCTGACTTAATGCCTAGTGATATCATAGGAACATATGTTATTGAGGAAGAAAAAGGAAAAAAGACTTTTAGGTTTCAGAAAGGACCTGTGTTTGCTAACATCATCCTAGCAGATGAGATTAACAGGGCAACACCCAAAACCCAGTCAGCCCTTTTAGAGGCTATGCAGGAGAAACAAGTAACAGTGGGCAACCAGACCTTTGCACTGGATGCACCATTCTTTGTGCTAGCAACCCAGAACCCTATTGACATGGAAGGAACCTATCCATTACCAGAAGCACAGATTGACAGGTTCCTCTTGAAAATACTTATTAACTATCCTAACTTTGATGATGAAACAGAAATAATTAATAGGTATACAAAGACCGGGGCTATCGCAAGGGTCAGGACTCTTCTAAGCAAGGACTCTTTAAAATTATTACAAAATCTTACAAGACAAGTCCCAGTAGCTGATGATATAAAGAAGAGAGCTCTTGAGATTGTTACCAGGACAAGAACCACAAAAGACCTTATTGAGTACGGAGCAAGCCCAAGAGCAAGCATTGGCTTAATCCTGGCTGCAAAGGCAAAGGCTCTTGTTAATGGAAGAAAGTATGTTAGTGCAAAGGACATAGAAGACATGGCTTATCCTGTTCTAAGACACAGGATTATCCTTAACTTTAAGGCTGAGAGAGAAGGCAAGACTCCTGATGATGTGATAAGAGAATTAATGAAATAAGATAATAAAATAAATAATTAGACAATGATAGATATATCATTCTTAAAGGAACTGGACAGGTTTAATATTGTTCTTAAGAAGAGAGTATTATCAAAGTATCAAGGAGAAAGAGAGAGCCATGCAGAAGGACAAGGCCTTGTTTTTTCTGATTACAAAGACTATGTGCCTGGGGATGATTTCAGGACAATTGACTGGAAAGTCTATGCAAGAACAGACAAGTTCTTTGTAAAGCAGTTTGAAGAAGAAAGAGATATGGCAGTGCATATAATAATGGATGCCAGTGCAAGCATGGATTATGGCAGGAGAATAACCAAGTTTGACTATGCAAGCATGATAGGCTTAGGTTTTGCTTATATGGCTCTTAGGAATAATGAGAAGTTTAATTTCTCAACCTTTGCTGAAAGTTTAAATTACTTAAGAGCAAAGAAAGGCCTGAACCAATTAGTAAGCATTCTTGACATATTGGAAAAACTCAAGGTTAAAGGAAAGTCAGAGCTAAGAAAAGCCTTTGATGAGTATAAAAAATATGTTAGGTCTAAGAGTTTCATAATAATAATATCTGATTTCTTATATGATATTGAGGAGATAAAGGGTGTTCTCTCAAGATATACAAAGCATGAAGTAATAGTAATCCAGGTGCTTGACCCAGAGGAAAGAAGGCTTGCTCTTTACGGAGATGTAATATTAGAGGATAGTGAATTACATACAAAGCTCAGAACCTTTATCAGCAACAGATTAATAAGAAATTACAGACACAAGATAGAGCACCATATCCATGCAATAAAAGATGCTTGCGAGCATTTAGGCCATGACTTTATAAGCATCACAACAGACAGACCAATCTTTGACACATTCTATGCTGCGCTAAGGGCTTAGAAATAATTATTTAATTTTCTTTTTTCTGGTCACAAACCAATACCAAATGATTAAAAGAATTATTGTAAAGACTGCTCCTATTAAGAACCATAAAGCAATGTTCTGTGGTGCTGCCTGAACAACTGTTTCTATAACAGGCTCTGCTGCGGGCGTTATGTTTTCTGCTCCTGCTGCCATTATATCTGCTCCTCTCTGAGCAAGAACAGGTGCTTCTTCTGCTATTTTTACTCCTGCTTCTGATATTGCTGGCGGCGCAGTAGCCATTAATCTTGTAGTGCTTGGCTTGAACATGCTGAATAATTGCATTACACCAGCTACAGCAAGCACAATAATGCCAATAGGCAGAATGCTTTTTAACTTGTCCTTAAAACCCTCAATACTTGTTTTTTTAGGAGCAATAATAATTAATTTATTAGCAAGAGAGTAATGATTAACCTCTTTGCCTTTTTTAGAGTAATGGAACTCATCCACTTTTACAAGATTAGCTTTGTATAAATTCTGAAGATTATAATGAACAGTTGATAAAGGAAGCTTTAGTTCTTTTGCAATCACTGTTTCTGTAGCATCCTTTTTACTAAGAAAATCAAGTATCTTTCTGCAAGTCTTATTACTAATAACCTTTGCTAACTCCTTTGACTCTGATTCTTCAAGTGATACAAGCAAAAAAGGGTCTTGTGGCATGATAAGAATATGAAAGTTTCTAGAGTATTTAAAGGTTTATATGAGTTTAAAGAAAGTTGAAGTCATAAGAACCAAGAAAAAATTTGAAGTCAAGGATATTTCCTCTGCATCATCTTTTCATAAAGTCTGTCAGCCTGGAGCGTAAATATCTCTAGTCTGGATTGTACTATCTGAGGGAAAACATTGCCATCAGTTTCAATTGCTAGAAATGGTAGGTCATAAATATTAAAGTCATAGTTTTTTTTGCTAGCTATGTTTTTCCCCTTAATATTCATTTCCTTAGTAAGAATAGACTCAACAAATCTGCTGGGCATACAGGCAAAAGGACCTATTGAGATAATACCACAGGACTTATGAATAATTTCTCTAAGTGCAAAACCAATAGTCAAGATGGACTCGCCAAAAAGGTGTTCGGAGACAAGATGTTTGGAATGATTTATGGTCTTATCAACATCAACAAGTTCATAAGGCAGCAATCCTGATTTTGCCAGTGTCCTTCTCACCTTCTTCTCAAAGTATTCTTCTCCAAAGTCTGTAAGGTAAATCTTAAGCAAATTCTTCTTAGTAGTTTTTCGAAGCCTTTTTTTCCTAATATAATTACAATAATAAATATATTCTGCTGTAGGCGCAGGGAGCAATATAAAGCCTTTCTTTTCCAGATTATTAATCAGGTCTAATCTTGAAAACTCTTCTCTACGCACATAAACCTCTCCTATAAGAGAAATAAATTTTGCTT
>DAOWFR010000050.1 GCA_030637925.1 Methanobacteriota archaeon | reverse complement strand
GAGAAACTAACTTGAAAGTATTAATGTTAGGGTGGGAATTACCGCCTTTTTTTGCAGGCGGAGTAGGTATGGTCTGCTATCACCTAACCAAGGCCTTGTTCCAGCAAGGCATAGACATAACATATGTCATGCCCTTTGGGCCAACGATGATACGCAGTGACTACATGAAAATCCTAGTAGCAGACCACCACTTCCCAAGAATGAGGTTCAAGTTAAAGGAAGTAGATACCATGCTAGGTGCTTATACAACTCCTGAGAGCTATGATGAGGAGTTCACAAAATACTTGTTATCCCTTTCCCCAAGAGACAGGGCAAAAGCCCTTTATGGGCCAAATGTGTTCCAGGAAGCCTACTTATTTGCCTGCAAGGTAAGACTCATAGCCTTACAAGAAGACTTTGACATAATACATGCACATGACCACTGGACTTTTCCAGCAGCAATAGAAGCTAAGCAAGCAACAGGAAAGCCCCTTGTTGTGCATGTTCATATAACAGAGTTTGACAAGACAGGAGGAATGAGTGTTAACCAAAGGGTTTATGATATAGAGCGTCAAGGAATGCATGCAGCAGATCTTGTGATTGTGGTTAGTAATTTCATAAAGCAGAGGCTTATCAATAACTATGGAGTGCCTAGGGAAAAGATAAGAGTTGTGCATAATGCTGCTGAATCAATAGATAAAAGCATTTTTCATGATGCAAGCAAGATAAAGGAAACAGACAAAATCGTGTTGTTCATTGGCAGGATAACCCTGCAAAAAGGGCCTGATTATTTTGTAGAAGCAGCAAAAAAAGTACTTGAAAAAGACCCTAATATAAAGTTTATAATGGCAGGAACAGGTGACATGCTTCCAAGAATGATTGAGCGCGTGGTAGAGCTTGGTATTGCTCACAAGTTCATATTCCCAGGCTTTGTAACAAGAGAGGAAGTGGCAAAGCTTAACAAGATAGCAGATGTGTTTGTGATGCCCTCAGTATCAGAGCCATTTGGCCTTGTACCCTTAGAAGCCATGTGGCAAGAGACACCAGCAATAATATCAAAGCAGTCAGGAGTATCAGAAGTCCTTGATCATGTACTAAAAGTAGACTTCTGGGATGTGAATGATATTGCTAGCAAAGTCCTGGCATTACTGCATTACAGAACCCTGCACAACCAGCTCAAACACCACGGTGCCTTAGAAGTCAAAAGCATGACTTGGGAGGGGCCTGCAAAGAAGTGCATAGTTGTTTATGAAGAATTAATGAGAATGAAAAGGTAAGTGTGGAATAAAAAGGTAAGGATGAGGTAAGTTACATGGTTATCAAAAATGAAATTTTTGTAACCCCCGAAATCATTGGAGGTGATTTCTGATGGTATCGGTTTGTTTTTATTTCCAGGTTCACCAGCCCATTAGGCTAAGGAAATATAGTGTGTTTGATATTGGTAATAATTCTGATTATTTTGATGAGCACAAGAACCAGGAGATAATCAAAAAAGTATCAAGGAAGTGCTATCTGCCTACAAATAAGCTGCTCTTAAAATTAATCAGTCAACACAAAGGCAAATTCAAAGTAAGCTTTTGCATCTCAGGAGTTGCTCTTGAGCAGTTTGAGAAGTATGCTCCTGAAATTATTCACTCATTCAGAGAGCTGGCAAAAACAGGCTGTGTAGAATTCATTAATGAGACTTATTACCACTCATTATCATTCCTGTTTGACAAGGATGAGTTCAAAGAACAGGTAATGCTGCACAAGCAGAAAATCAAGGACTTATTTGGGCAGGAATCAAAGGTTTTTAGGAACACAGAATTGATATATAGTAATGAGCTGGCAAATTTTGTGCAAGACCTTGGTTATAATACAATACTAGCAGAAGGAGCAGACCATATATTAGGGTGGAGGAGCCCTAACTTTGTCTACACACCAAAGACAGCTGAAAAGATGAAGCTCTTGCTCAAGAACTATAAGCTCAGTGATGACATTGCTTTTAGATTCAGTAATAAGGGCTGGAAAGAATATCCATTAACAGTTGAAAAGTATGCTAAGTGGATATCAGCAGCCAATGGTAATGGCTTTGTGGTTAACCTGTTCATGGACTATGAGACGTTTGGAGAGCACCAATGGGAGGACACAGGAATCTTTGAATTCCTAGAGCACCTACCTGATGAGGTACTAAAGCACCCTGATAATAATTTTGTTACTCTAAGCGAGGCTGCTAGTAAGTACTCCTCTGTTGCAGAGATGGATATTCATAACTTTATATCCTGGGCTGATATTGAGAGAGACCTTAGTGCCTGGCTTGGTAATTCATTACAGAATGCTGCTGCTAATGAACTCTACAGAGTAGGAAGACTGGTGCGAGAAGCAGGAGACCTAAAACTCTTGGAGGACTGGAGAAAGCTCACAACCAGTGATCACTTCTACTACATGTGCATTAAATGGTTCTCTGACGGTGATGTACACAAATACTTTAATCCTTATGACACTCCTTATGATGGTTTTATTGCTTTTATGAACGTGCTGAATGATATTGTTATAAGAATCAGGGGTATTAAGAAGCAAAAAGAAGCCAGTATCAGACCCAATACTTATACCTTAAAGCCTGACTCAGGCTCATTTACACACACTTTTATGAGTGAGCATCCTAGCAATAACTTGTTTGATACTCATATAATAAACAAGCCATAATCTGTTAATGTATACAAGTTAATGCGTAAAAAGAGGTGAGGTAAAGAGACATCATGCCTAAGAAGACCAAGAATAGGAAGGGTAAGAGAAAAAGAGGAAGACCGCCTAAGAGGAAAACACGCCAGAGAAAAGCAGTATCAAAGGCAAGGGTAAAGAGAAATGCGCCTAAGGAAAACTACTTTATCCTATGCAATGGCAAACCTGTGAAAAACATAAAGGAACTAGCAGATATTATGGAGGAACTTGAAGACAGTGTCTTTAACCACCATGTAAACGATGATGGTAATGACTTTGCAAACTGGGTTAAGGACATCTTCAGGGATATAGAATTAGCAGAGAAAATAACAGGAGTAAAGAACAAGAAACACATGCAGCTTGTTATTTACAAGCATATAACTCATAAGTTATGGTAATTTTTATTTTTCATACAAATTGTTTTAAAATCAAAAAAGAGGTGGTTAAGTATGATTAAAAAGGATAAATGGTTCTGCTTTGCGAGTGGAAGAAAAGCTTCTAGCATAGAAGAGCTAAAAGAATTACTAAAAAATATGGGTGAAACAGAGTTCAGACACCATGTTAACAATGAGAGGAATGACTTTGCAAACTGGATTGAAGATGTTTTTGGAGAAACCAGACTTGCTCAGAGTATGAGAGAAGTATCTGAGAGGGAAGGATTACTTATAATACTAGAAAACTTTCTTAAAAAGAAGCAGCACAAGCCAGAACACAGTACAAGGATTAGCTCAGAAGTAGGGAAAGAGTTGTCAGAAAAAGATATTAAGAACATGGTAGATGAAGCCAAGCAGGTATTTGAAAAAGAGATTGAAGAAGAGGAAAAATACAAAGTAGAAAGAACAGAGCCCCCTAGGCCAGAACATCTTAAGCTTAAATATCCAAAGCCAGAACATCACAGGTTTGTTGTAAAGGAATTCATTTACGGCTTTATTTTAGGGCTTATCTTTGGCTTGTTAATGCTTGGAATAATATTTAACCTAAAGTTTTAGTTAATTATGTTTTAATATATAAAAAAGGGTTTAAGAAAGTGATTAAGCCAAATGCAGATTATGTTTTTGAAGTGTCCTGGGAGGTATGCAACAAAGCAGGAGGAATAAACACTGTTATAAAAACCAAGGCTCCTTGTATGATTGATTATTATACAAACTACTTCTTAATAGGACCTTATTTTAAAGACAAGGCAGATATTGAGTTACAAAAAGAGGAGCCACCTGATTTTCTTAAAGGCATATTTCTTGAGTTACAGAGCCAAGGAATAATCTGTTATTATGGAAAATGGGAGATACGCGGAGAGCCACACGTTATTCTTGTAGATTTTCAGAGCTTGTTTTCTGATAAAGACAAGATAAAGACAAAGCTGTGGGAAGATTTCAGAGTGGATTCATTAAACTCACCACATGATTTTGATGAGCCAGTAGTATGGTCTTGGTGTGTAGGAATGCTCTTAGAAAAAATAAGCCATGCCTTGCCTAAGATGAGGATAATAGCTCATTTTCATGAGTGGCTCTCAGGAGCAGCCCTGTTATACCTAAAGACTCAGAATTCACACATAAAGACTGTGTTCACAACTCATGCTACTATGCTTGGCAGAACTCTTGCAGGTAATAACTTTGACCTTTATAATCAGCTTGGTAAGTTTGATCCTATGCAGAAAGCAAAGGAGTTTAACATGCTTGAAAAGCATACCATGGAAGTGGCTTGTGCCAAGAATACAGACATATTTACAACTGTTAGCGAGGTAACCAGTCTGGAAGCTGAGAAGCTGTTAGGCAGAAAAGCTGATGTTCTTCTTTTCAATGGGATAGATGTTGAGAAGTTCCCCACAATAGAGGAGACCTCGATAAAACATGTTACATCCAGGGGTATCATACGAGAGTTCCTAACATATCATTTCTTTCCTTATTACACTTTTGATTTAAAGAATAACTTAATATTCTTCTTTGCAAGCAGGTATGAATTCTATAACAAAGGCACAGACATATTAATAAAGGCTCTTGGCATTCTTAACAAAAAACTGCAACAAGAAGACAACCCAAGAACTTTAAGCGTTTTTTTCTGGGTTCCTATGAAGACTTATGGTATTAAGTTAGAACTACTTGAGAACAAGAATTATTATAAGCATATAAAAAGCCTTGTAAATATGAAGTCTAACCAGATCCTCCGACAGATTGTTAATGATTTCATATCAAGAACCCTTAGTGTGGAGGAGAGTTTCTTTGAAAAAGACTTTATGAGAGAATTAAAGAGGAACATCCTAACCTTTCAGAGAAGTGGGAATCCTTCAATACTAACTCATAATATTGAGAATGAGGCTCATGACCCTCTTGTGCAGGGCTTATTAGAAGAAGGTCTGGATAACAAACCTGATGACAAAGTAAAAGTCATTGTATATCCTGTCTACCTTACAGGCAATGATGGCTTGCTTAACCTACCATACTATGATGCTATGGCAGGCTGTCATTTTGGTTTATTTCCATCATACTATGAGCCTTGGGGTTATACTCCTCTTGAAGCAGCAGCCATGGGCATAGCTTCATTAACCAGTGACTTATCAGGGTTTGGGAAATACATACAGAACAGACTCCTTAAAGAGCACTCAGGCATATATATTCTTAATAGGTTTGAAAGGACAAGAGAGCAGGAGATACAAGACCTTGCTGATATCATGTATGAGTATGCTACCATAGACCATGCAGAAAGAGTCCAGAACAAGATAAATGCAAAATACTTATCAAACCTTGCTGACTGGAAGCACTTTGTAAAGTTCTACATAGTAGCGCATAACAAGGCATTGGAGAAATAAAATACTTGATTAATAATCTCAGAAATAACTCTTAACCTTTTCAAAAACCTTGTAAGGGTCTGTTGCTATTACATTACCCATGTCATAGATTTCCATTCCACCAACATCTGTTGTCTTGTTGCTGAGCTTGCCCCTGTCAACTATTCTTGTAATCACTGGAAAACCTTCCCATGCAACATCCTTGTTAATAGGAGGGAATACAACTCCTAGGTTAAAACTCATAACTCCGAAGTCCTTTGTCAGGCATTTCACAACTTTGTATATTGCACTAACACAGTTCTTGTCAAGATTATTAGAAATAATAGTGACTTGCTTGTCCTCTCTTGGAGCAATGCTGGTAAGTATTTTTAACTCTTTTTTTTCAAAGCCTAAGCCAATAAGTTTATGAGCCTTATAATAATCAGAGAAAAAATCACTTTTATATTTATTATAATATTTTTTTCTAGATTTATTCTCATTCTCTGCATCTGCATAATGAAAGCCTTCTCCAAGCACCACCTGCATATGGCCATGGATGATACTGGCTGCTGCACGCCACAAACAATTCCATAAAAGAAAAGGATAAACAGCTTTTTTATTACTCTTATAAGCCTTAGCAAACCATTTCAGAGCAGTCTTAAAATAATCCTGAACCTCTTTTTCAGTAAAATCAAGAGGATTATGCTTCTTAAAAATAATTAAGCCATGCATACCATCATACTTAGCAACATTACTAGCACTAACACAGTATTTTCCTTTAATCCTCCCAAAAGGGTCTGCTGGTGTCATGCTTAATGGCTTACTAAAAGGCCCGCCTGCGCTTTGCTCAAGGATTCTTTTAAAATCAAATTTTTCTTTGGCCTGCATAGGCCTCTTTGCTCTTAGCTCATTAAACAAGGCTTGTTCAAAGATATGAATGTCAAGCACCTTTACAATCTTCTGCTCCTCTACATCCTTATAATTTCCAAAGGTTTTATCAGCCCATGACTTCATTTTTTCTGGCAGAACAAGCTTTCCAGTACTTCTCTTAACTCTAAAAAAGCGGTAGAATAACTCTCTTTCTCCCTGGCTAAGCCCTGCAAGGGTTTCAGGTAGCTCAATAATTGAAGGCATAAGTTAATCTTTATGATTTTATTATAAAAAGTTTGTGCTTTGAATAGAATATAGTTAGTTATACCATAATGTTTATAAATATCGCGTGGTTGTTTATTCTAAAAAGAAAAAAGGAAACAATCATGAAAGTCATAATACCCTTAGCAGGTCCAGGCAAAAGGATGCGGCCTCATACACATACCAAGCCTAAGCCTCTTCTTAGTCTTGCTGGTAAACCTGGATTGAGTTATATTCTTGATGACTTAAAGAAACTCGATGTGTCTGAAGTAATATTCATTACAGGTCATTTAAAAGAAAAAGTTGAGGATTTTATTAAGAAGCATTATGATTTCAAGTGCAGGTTCATAGAACAAAAAAAGTTGAATGGTTCAGCAGGTGCGGTTTTGCTTGCTGAGAAATACATTGATGAACCAATTTTTATAATATTTGCAGACTCTGTTTTTGATGTTGACTTGGAAGCAATTGATAAATTAAAAGATGATGAGGCTGGAATTATCTGGGGAATGGAAGTAGAGGATTATAGTCGTTTTGGAGTGCTTGTTACAGGTAGGAATGGTTATCTTGAAAAAATGGTTGAGAAGCCTGACAAGCCAATCTCAAAACTAGCCAATATAGGGGTTTTTTTTATCAAGGATTACAAACTCATGTTTAGAGGGATACATTATTTATTTGATAACAAGATAAGGCCTAAAGGAGAATACTATCTCCCTGATGCCTTTGATTACATGATAAAGAAAGGTGCTAAACTGCTCTGCCATAAAGTCAAGTCATGGCATGATTTTGGAAAACCAGAGACTATGCTAGAGTCTAACAGAGAATTGTTAAAAAAAGGCAGACACAAAGAAGTAAAAACAGAGAACAGCAAAATGAATCACTCGACCAGGTACTTCATGGTGTAGATAGAACCACACACCTGGTTGAACAATTACTGACTTTAGCGCGACTGGAACCAGAATTGCTCGCGAATGATTTTACCGAAATTAATTTAACCG
>DAOWFR010000052.1 GCA_030637925.1 Methanobacteriota archaeon | reverse complement strand
GAAAAGAGGGTATGATTATCCTGAGCTCGTTCACCTCTATCTCTTTTGATACTAGGTTCTCAATCTTGATGCTCAAGGCACTCTGCTCACCAACCTCAATGCTCTTAGGAGAAAGGGTTGTTGTAAACTCATAAGGTTTGACTACTTTTATGGTCTTGCTAGAAACAGTAATACTCTGCTCAGAACCAGCATAATAATAGGTTGCTTCAGCCTGACTAGTAAATTCAAGATAATCAGTCACCTTGAACCTATAGGTGAAAGTCTTCTCACTGTCTGGTGGAATGTTAGAGTCATAAGTTATGGTTCTAGAAGTCCTCTCAGTGCCAGACGACGAGGCTGTGATAATAACTCCTTTTGGAAACATGTCTTTGTAAAGAAATGAATCTGTGCCCTCATCTCCTTCATTTTCAAGAGTTACAGTAACAGTTACCTCCTCGTTAAGCTCAGGGTTAGTAGTTGAGAAACTTCTTGAAATACTAATATCAGGGCCCTTAGTGCTTATTTTAACATATATGCCTGCATAAATCTCTCCTTCTTCAAACTTTATAGGATCACTCTCAGAAGCATTTGCTAAGTCCCTATATATCTCATCAATACAATACTTTTTGGTAGGAGCTGACCTGCACCTGCCTTCCTCAATAATATAAGCATTATCATTAACTCTTAGAACAACCATAGTATCATAGAAGTTATAATGAGTGACTAGATAAACATCTCCTTCAACAGTAAAGGTGTCTCCTGAGAAATACCAGTCTCCATGAAGATCTTCTGCCTCTATTAAAGAAGATAATAATACAATTAAGATAAATATAATCAACAGAACAAAACATTCTTTTAATGAATTCCTTCCTATCATAACAAAGTTTATCCTCTACTCATAAGTATAAATGTTTTTCGTTTCTTAACATCAAAAGAAAAAATAAAACAAAATTTCTAATAAAATTTTGAATATTTTTTTTAAAAGAAAAAAAAGAAAAAATAAAAGAAAAAATTTTTTGACTTAGCTCACTGGGTTAACAGTTATTGTGGCCAAGTCAGCTACAACAACTTCAACCTCGGTTCCTGACAAAGCATAGTCCTCGTAGTCAGCCAGCACATAGCATGCTCCCAGGGTTTCTTGTGCTTCATAACCTGCTACTAGTAAAGCGTTCTTTGCATCGAACAGCTTTATAATAGCTTTTCCTGGCTCAAAGCCTTCTGCACAGTTCTCTGGGTTGCCCATTAATTCAGCAGCTACTGTGTTAGCGCATGGACCGCCAACCGCTATCATGTTCTCGGTTCCAACAGCTGGTGCGTCTGTGTCAAGCACTGCCAATCCAACAGCGATTGGGTTTACTGCTGTGCTCTCAATACTTCCACCACCTGTGGCTGCTCCGCCTGTGACTTGCACAACTCCTGCGGTCACAAAGACCTGAGCTCCTCTCTGGACTAATGGGTAACTTACTGTTACCTCTGGTATTGCTGAGCCTGTGGTTGGAGCATATCTCTCAAAGAAGGCTCCATAGTTACTATAGGCTCTTCCCCAGTCATCATCATCAGGGTCATCTACAAGTGACGGTGATGTTACTGTTGCTGTCATCTTGTCGGTACTTGACTCATTAACCCTTACAGTGCTTGTCTCTGGTCCATCTGCTGACTCATCAAACTGTGAAGCTGGGGTTACTATTGTCATGTCCTGTGCAGCAGAGAGATTTGCTAGTTCTGCATCAGCTGCTCCAAATGTCTGTGCTCCAAAGTCAACAATAGCTCCTCCTCTAGCAACAAGCTTAAGTTCTGTGTCGTTAATAGCTCCACTACCATCCAAGTCCATTGCCAAGGCATACTTCTCTGATGCTGTTGCTGATGAGGCACCAATGTAGAAGTTGTGGCTTGCTCCAGCAACAATCAACTCACCAGTAGCACCTGCTCCAAGGGTTCCTGTGTAGGAAACAACAATTGAGTCTCCTGCCAGGTCCTTAAAGGTAACTGTGGTGTCACCTGTATTAAGGGACTGGTATCTCAAAATGCTACTAACAGCCTTGTCTTCTGTTGCACTTGTTGCCCTGTCTGACACAATAAAGTAGTCATTGTCAGAGATAAAGGTTGAGTTGTCAAAGCCAGTAGTTCCATCACATATACCACAAGTCGCATTTCCATATGTTGGTTCAAAGAAGACGAAATGGTCATCATCATCTCCCCACTTATATATACCATTCTTGTTAGTTATTAATGGGAAGCTGTACTCGTCTCCATTCACATTCTCAAACTCAAACTTGTAGCTGTGGTCAGACTTTGAATTCCACTTAATGGTGCTAACTCCTGTTTCCATCAGACCTGCATAATAGATGTCCCATGTGTCTGTTAGCATTGCCTCTGGCTCTGTTAAGAACTCTCCTAAGTCCTTGTCTGCTGCTACCCAATAGTCATCATCAGCCTGAACCTTATACTTAATGTAGTTCAGCTTTAGCTCTGAGCCAGTCTGGTTGGTTGCCTTAACAATTAAGTAAGCGTCGCTAATAGTCTCTGTCCCAACCTTAACTGTTCCAGCTGCATAGGCTGTATCTGCGTAGTTACTGTCTGTTAACTTTATCTTGTTAGCTCCAAGATAAAACTCTACCAGTCCTTCTCTCTGGTTGGTCATAATTGCCTGGATACCAACTGTTACATCAGCACCAAGAACCTCTGTCTTTCCTTCTGCAAGCTCTTTGGTCATCAATCCATTAACACTTAGCTTAGCAGTGCTGGCAGTGCTATCAATAAAGACAGCTGTTACCTCATAGTCCTTACCATCAATGGTATAGGTCTTGGTCTCACCATCTCTTAGCACGTCAGCAACTTCTCCGCCCAGCATAGTAAGATCTATTCGGGTACCATCAGTTGCATCTAGCTTTGCTTCCACAATAGTGAAAGGCGCTCCTAAGATGGTCAAGATTTCGTTCTCAAAGTCATCCAAAGCTCCTGTTGAGCCTACTTCTGAAACTGCTCCTTCTGTGAACGCCAAGTGGTACTCAAACATATAAGAGTCTGAAGAGAATTTCAAGAAGTCTGCTACTACGTCGTCATCAGTTTCCTCATAGACAACACTTGCTGTGGTGTTGTCAAACTTCAGGTATTGCTCGACAGGTGTTGAACCTAACCCTGTATCAAACACTCCATCACTTAAGGCGTCCAAGTCAATATCTGTAAAGGTAGACTTTACACTTCCAATAGTCTCGCCTATTCTAACTATGTCTGAGCCTGTCCTGAACTCTGCTGAGTCTCCTGTCACTACTGCTGTTCCTGCAGCACCAGGTATTGATATCTCTGTAGTTGTTGCTGCTTCTGCCTGTAAACTTGCTGCCAGGTCTATCGCTCCCACGACATCTGAAGTAGCTGCATTAGCTCCTACGACGATTTTACCGTCGAAGACGCCGTTGGCTACGAAAGGTGCGGGGTAGTCGCTTAGGTCTAGTGCCATGGCTCCCATGATAGTGGCTCCTAACATGGTTGTTCCAGCAACCAGAGCGGCTATTTTCTTTACTGTTTTTCGTATATCCATTTAAACACCTCCGTGTTTAACCTCTTTAACTATGTTCTCTATTTGAATATATAGGGTTTGCGCTATAGTTGCTCACACAACTATATTTTAAGCCCCTATACATTCATGTATATAGTTACCTAATCGTATGCCCCTCATAGTTAAGTTTTCTTTATAAAGTTTTCGCAACCTAGGGGTTTTGTTAGGTACCCCTTTTTTTATAAGGCTTAAAAACCTTGTATTTATTAAAATTAAGCATTCTTAATTTTTAAGTGAAGACACAACCTATTTTTAAATAAAGGTTGTATGACTAAGTATTATTTTTTGCATTATAAAAGGAGGAATAAAAAATATATGCGGGAAGGAGGATTTGAACCCCCGCAGGCACTAAGCCAACAGGTTACCTACACTTAAAAGGTCCTAAGCCTGTCCCGTTTGACCACTCCGGCATCCCCGCATGTTTTGCATGGGCTAAGCCCTTGGTTATTATAGATGGGTTGTGTTTGTTTAAAAAGCTTATCAAAACATAATATTTAAACAGCACTAGCTAAGAGAGTAAGATCATTGAACCATTCCCATAACCAAAAGCTTTAAATATAACTTATAATTATTAGTAATTACTGATAATTAGAGATGATAACATTGAGGTTAATAATAACAAAACATGCTCGACAGCAGATGTTTGACAGAGGTATTGATGAGGAACAGATAAAAAACACAATAAAGAAAGGCTCTAAAATAAAGCAAACAGACGGATTTAAATCTGTATGCTCATACATTGGTGTTTGTTACAAGATAAAGGGAGAAAAGTACATAATAAAAACAGTTACAATAGAATAAGGTGATTGATATGAAGAAAAAATGTTATATATGTGAAAAGGGAAGCCTAACAAAAAAAAAGGTGGATTATAAGCTTTATGGTATAAGCATAGGTAAATTTGAAGCTGAAATCTGTGATAAGTGTGGTGAAACATTTTTTGACGAAGATGTATCAAGAAAGATGACTGAAATTGCAAAAAAGAAAGGACTCTGGGGTTTACAAGCAAAAACTAAAATCGGGCAGTCTGGAACAACTTTAGATATAAGGCTTCCTAAAAGAATAATAACCTTCTTAAACTTGAAAAAAGGAAAGGAAGTTGAGGTTTACCCAGAAGGAAAGAACAAACTAGTAATCTCAATCTAGGAGCAAGTCAGGATAAGAATCAGTTTTATTATTTCTTTTTTCTCCAGTTATATTTCCTTAGTCTAGAACTCTTGCCATAGCCACAACTAGAACACCTTTTTTTTCTTACATGGTAGGTTCTCTTGCCACACCTTCTGCACCTAATATGGGTTTTCTTACCTGACTTCTTTCCCATTGAAGGTGTTCCTTTAGTCATTTCTCTTTCACCTTTTCAGAAAGCGCTGGTTTTATTGTGTTGAGATTATTGTAATGGTGTCTCCTCTTATAAACACTGTGCCTAGTTTTCTTTTCATCTCTCCATCAACTCTTTCCTCTGCGTCTTCCAGGACTACATTGATGTGTATGTCAAAGGACACAATAATTCCTATGTACTGCCTGTTATTCTTTAACTCTACTAATACTCTCTTTCCTCTTGCCTTGTTCAGGGCATCTAATGGTCGTGCTGTTTCCATAAAATCACCTTATAAAATAAAAAAATTCTTTTTTAGAGGGTTATTAATAAGGTATTTATAAATGTTATTATAATTCTCGTGTTAAAAAGGAAAGCTTTATATGTCTCGTGTCATTCGTGACTAATAAACTATTGTTTAGGGGGGTTTAAAATGGAAGAACAGGAGATTGGTAGGATTAAAAAAACTGATGCCACTAGTGTTGTTATTAGGATTAATGAATTTCAGGGTGAGAAAGGTGTTGATATAAGAGAGTTTGTTGAGACTAACAAGTACACTGGGCTTACTAAGAAAGGCACTCGTATTCCTGTTAGTATATGGCCTGAGTTCAAGAAACTTATTGACAAGGTTGAGCTCTAAAGATTCTTTTTGTATTCTCTTAATATAACACAAACATTTATAAACATTTTATTTTTTCTGTAGGAGCATGGTTATTATTCAAGCAAGGTCTAAGAGAAAGCCTACTGGTGGTAGATACACTAGCACTAGGACTAAGAGGCTTTATCAGAAGGGTAATCTGCCTACTCTTACAAGGATTGGTAAGAAAGAAACAAAGAGTTCTAGGACTAAGAGTAAAGGTTTTAAGACTAGGCTCTTGTTTGCTGACAAGGTTAATTTATTTGACCCTAGTACAAGAAAGCATAGTGTTGATAGTATTAAGACTGTACTTGAGAATCCTGCGAACAGGCATTTTGTTAGACGTAATATTCTTACTAAGGGCACTGTTATTGAAACTTCTAAGGGCAAAGCAAAGATTACTGGCAGGCCTGGGCAAGAAGGCATGGTTAATGCTGTGCTGATAAAGTAAAGTTATTACTTCTCAGTGGTTAAAAAATCGAAAGATTTATAAAGAATGAAAACAACAGTATATTTATTATGGACCCTTTAAGAACCTGGAAAGATTATCTTGAGTACAGAACCCTTCTCAACTATGTTAATCACCTTATTAATTATTATGAGAAACATAAGGAGAGTGTGCATGATAGTATATCAGATATTCAGATATCAAAAAGAGAACTCTTAAAAACAAAATATAAAGCCCCGAATGGTCCTAACAAAGCTAAAATAAGTATAGATAATGCAACAGACCAACAAATCAATCTGGCTTTTAGAAACTCTTTCTCAAAAAAGAATGTTAGTATGCCAGCCTATCTCAAGACAATAACCAGACGCTGGTATGAATCAAGGATAAAGAATTATGAAGATAGAATAAGAGATGCCAATATTTCTACTTCACTAAGTGATTTAATTGCTTCTGAGCAACTTGCACAAAGAGAGAATGATTCTGAACGAGTAGAAGAACTGCACCAAAACATAGAGCAAAGGCTAAGCTCCTGCATATCAGAAGAACTAAAAGAAATATGGGATACGCACAAGCCTCATATTCACATCTTAGAAAAATACACTGCTTTTAAACCACAATTTTCATAACTTAATTCTTAATTCTCTAAACCCACCCCATTAACATAGCCAACCCCAGAAGGAACATTATTATACCTGCTATTAAGTGCAGCCATCTAATGTTCTTATCCTTCCATCCAGAAACACTCTCAACAGTTGTAAAGCCAAGATAAACTATAAAAGTTATTATAATCATGGGCAGTACAAACACAAAGTTATATATCAAAAGCCAAGGCAGAGTCTTTAAGATTTCAAGAGCAGATAATATGCCTCCTGCAATAATATAAGGACCAATAGTGCAAGGCAATAAGAAAAGAGTGACAAAAATACCAGCAACAAAAGCTCCTTTTGGGCTGGTAACCTTGGAGATTATCTTCTTAACCTTTGGCCTGAGCATAAGAGGCATCTCTGTAGCAAATCTTCCAGGCTTGTATTTAAAGAAATCTCTTATATTAAGTATTCCTAATACTATAGCAGCCAGTCCAAGTATCTTATAAAGCCAAAGCCTAATGCCAGTCAAGAACTGAACTAATTGAAAGAACTTGATAATAACAAGACCATAAATTATGTACATTATAAAAATTGATAAAGTAAATGCAAGTCCTGCAAGCAAAATCTTTCTCCTCTTCTCAGGATTATAAGTAAGAATAGCAATAAGCATTAATGCAAGAACAGCCAATGCACATGGATTAATAGCATCAACAGCTGCTAAACCAAGAATTCTAACAATGGTTAGTTCCTGTGATATCTCCTCACAACTCCCTCCACCTACTGTTTTGTTTTTACCTATTAGTATCTCTGGCCTTCCAGGCATGGTATCACAATCAAGCTCATTAAAAGAAATAGATAAACCATCAATTAAAGGACAAGGATTACTCTCCATAGAATTAATTGTTTTTTTCATACCTCTTAGAATAGGAGAATCACCGCGAAGATAAGTCTCTTTATTAAATATAATTAGAGGGATTCCTGGTTGTATACCATAAGTTGAGATATAAGTATCTAGTATAGGGGCATTCTGTTGTTGCTGATAAATCTCATACTTTATCAAGACAAGATTAGGATATTCTTCTAACAAGTCCTTAACAAAAGGCTCTATTTTTGCACAGTGTGGACATCCAATACCTGTGAAGTAAACAGCACATATAGGGATATTTGGATGAGAATCATGTGGCTCTGCAAATGAAAATTGGACCGTAAATAAAAAGATACATAATAATACAACTGGTAAAAAAGGTTTCTTCATTGTTATCATTTTAGTCTTTTAGTAGGGTTTTTAAATTTTATTATTTACCCAACTCAATGCTCAAATAAGAATTTCAGTAAGAACATAAACACAATTCCCAGTAAAAAAAAGCTGAATGATACTAATGACTTCTTGAGATTTGGTTCTTTGTGCAACTCTGGAATCAGGTCTGAGGCTGCAATATATATAAAGCCTCCTGCTGCAAAAGGCAGGATAAAAGGGATTACTCCTTGAACACGAGTTGAAAACAAGAAGCCAACAACACCCCCAATAACAGAGGTAAGCTGTGAAAAGAAATTATATAATAAGGCTTTTGTCTTGCTAAACCCGCCATAAACCAGCACTCCAAAGTCCCCTAGTTCCTGAGGTATTTCATGCCCTATAATCAATAGGGTTGTAATAATGCCAAAAGGAACACTAACAACAAAACTAACTCCAATGATTATGCCGTCAATAAAATTATGAACAGCGTCTCCAAAGAGGATGAGATATGATACAGGATGTACTTTGCATTTTTCTTCTTTGTGGCAGTGGTGCCAGTGAAGAAACCTCTCAATAAGGAAAAAAATAATAAATCCCACCATCATATAAGCAAACACCTTTGAAACAGCTAAATGCTCAAGGGATTCTGCTAATAAGTGAAAGAATGCACCGCTGAGTAATGCACCTGCAGAAAAAGCAACCAGAATCATTAATATTTTTTTGAATAATTTTTCTTTAAGCCATAAAGATATTACTCCTACAAAAGCAATAAGCCCATTAACAAGAGTTGCCAGGATTATCCATAATAAAATACTCATTTAACCACACCTAAATAAAAGAGCACGATAATTATTTATAAACTTTTCACAAACCCCTATAAAATAATGAACAAAATCAAAAGAATTTATGATATTCTCTATAAAAACTATGGTCCTCAGGGCTGGTGGCCTTTAACAGAGAGATACAAGTTTATACCAGAGCATAAAGGAAAAAAGCCTAGTACAAGGCAAAGGAAATTCGAGATAATAATCGGAGCAATCCTAACCCAGAACACTGCTTGGAAGAATGTTGAAAAGGCACTTGTAGAACTCAATAAAAGAAAACTATTAGATGTAAACAAGCTTAAATCATTGCCAGCAAAAAAGCTGGGTGAAATAATTAGATCCAGTGGCTACTATAACCAGAAAGCCAAGAAAATAAAAGCCATGATTAAGTTTTTAGAATCAAAAAAACCAGTAACAAGAGAAAACCTTCTGAGTATTTGGGGGGTTGGTCCTGAAACAGCAGACTCAATCTTATTATATGCATATGAACAACCATTCTTTGTGATAGATGCTTATACTAAAAGAATCTTCACTAGAATTGGGCTGGCACATAAAAAAAATTTGTATAATGAACTACAGGAAATGTTTCATAAAAATCTTAGAAAAGATGTTAAAGTATTCAAGGAGTATCATGCATTACTAGTAGAGCATGCAAAAAGGTACTGCAGAACAAAACCATTATGCAAGAAGTGTATCCTCAAAAAGTTCTGTGCTAAAAAGTAAAGTTTTTATACTAAAACAAAGAATAATAAGATATAAGGATTATTTTATGAAAAAAGAGGTTGGCTAATGAGCATCTTGGGTAAGTTTCTAGGGAAAAAAAAGGATGACCTGGGTTTGGGTGATATGGATAAAGACCTTGGTGCACCAGGCCTTCATGAGCCTCTTGCAAGCCCTGATGCTGGGCTTGGAGCACCTCCAACCACTCCTGCTGCTTTCTCACCAGAAGCCCTGGGCTTTGAAAAAGTAACTGAAAAAGAACCTTCTTATCCAGGTCATGAGCAAAGACTAGGAGAGATTAATATTGGAAAAGACCTTGAAATCATAAGTGCAAAGCTTGACGCAATAAAAGCAGAGCTTGACTCGATGAACCAGAGGCTTAAAAGGCTTGAGAGACTAACAGAAGGAGAGAGTTCTTTACACAAGGATAAGTGGAGTTACTAGACATTATAACAAACTTTTTATTCTAAAACAAACTATTAAACTTATTATGAAAGTTTTTGTAAGAAACACAATTATACTTGTTGGGTTAATAATAATAGACCAATTATTAAAATTCTTGATTGAGAAGACAAGATTCTTCATTGACTTAAAGCTTGTTAGTATTCATTTTGTTAAGAACACAGGAGCAAGCTTTGGAATACTGCAAGGCAACAATGCCCTTTTTGCATGGATAAGTGTTATTGTGCTTGGCTTAATCATGCTTAATGTTAACAAGATAAAAAAAGAACATGTAATTCCTATTATCCTCTTAGTGTCAGGTCTGCTTGGTAATCTTATTGACAGGGTCTTCAGAGGCTTTGTAGTTGACTTTATAGACTTTAAGTTCTGGCCAGTGTTTAATCTTGCTGATTCATTGATAGTTATTGGAGTGATATGGCTGATAATTGTTATTCTGAAAAAAGATTTTGCTAAGAAAAAGAAATAACTCAGAACTCATCCAACTCTTCCAGCTTGTCAAGGTGGCCGTTCTTTCTAAGCCACTCAACCTGAATAGGTCTGTACTTGTAGATAATATCTCCTTTTTTGTCTCCTCCATACTCCCAAGGCTCTACTAGGACAACATCTCTTTCTCTAACCCAGAGTCTTCTTCTGAGCCTGCCTGGGATCCTGCAAATCCTAGTCTTAGCGTCAAGACACCTTACCTCACACCTGCTCCCACCAAGGCGCCTGTCAAGTATTCCAAGAACCTCATTGCCTCTGGGCAGCCTGACCCTGACTACTTCTTCTCCTTCTACTGGTCTTTTATTAAATTTAGCCATTGAGAATTAAGAACGAGTTGTTAGTTTATAAATACTTTGCTAAAAGTATTTATGCTCAAAAGCTTTGCTTTTGTTGTGCTCAAAAACTTGTTTTTGGCACACAAAAACGTTGTTTTTGTTGTATATGTATTGTTATTATATTTTGAACTTAAAAAGGAAGTTAAAGGTTTATACCATAGGAACTTCTTCTTCTGATTTTATTCCATACACAAACAAGTAGTTCCATAAAAAGCCACGTCTCTTCTCAATCTTCACAGAGAAGCCTGCGTCTCTGAAAATCTTTTTGAGCTTGTCAGCATTTGATATCCACTCAGCATCAGGCAGGAACCTGAAAAAATTAACATACTCAACAAAGCATATCCTGCCTGCCTCTGGTAATAAGCGGTGCATCTCCTTGAGTATTTTCTGAACATCCTGCATATAGCTCATCATCCCAACACTAAAGATTATGTCAACGCTCTCAACAGATGGGTGCACCCTGTTAACCTGGTGCTCGTCATGAATGACCACTACATGCTTTACGCCATTCTTAATAAGCCTTTTCTTAAGAAGGCGAATATTCCTATTACTAAAGTCAGTAGCATATATTCTGCCTTTAGGACCTACTGCTTCTGCAAGATGCAAGGTAAGAGTGCCTACTCCTGCTCCGTATTCAAGCACTGCCTTCTCCTCTAAGTCCTTGAACAATCCTATTATTTGTCTTCTAACACCTTTGGGCAGAAGAAGGTTCTCCATCCAAAAGGTGAGCTTGGCAAAGTAGTTTGAGAACCTGATAATAGCATCAGGGTTATAAAAGAACATTAAAAGGAGATAAATAGGTATCCCAAAAAAGATTAGGGAAAGGATTATTCTAAAAAGACTAAAAGCACCTGGTTCTAGGAAGAGCCAGACAACTATGACTCCTATATATATTATTGATATTATCACAGGACCTAGTTTACCTAAAGGAACCTTAAAAGCTCTTCTGGCGTCTGGCAGTTTAAATCTTAAAATAGTTACTGATAGCAAAACTGCTATGTACATGATAAGAGCTAAAGGTACAAACATGCTCAGCAGAATCTTGTACTGGCCAAAACCAATAATAATAATGATTATGGATACTATGGTTTGAAAGAGTATGGCCTTGTGAGGGGTTCTTTTTTTCTCATGAATAGCTGCGAGCTGAGAAATAAATAATTTGTCACGCGCCATTGCTAACAAGAGCCTTGGGGTTGAAATAATAATTCCTGCTGCTGAGCCTATAAGAGCTAAGACTATGCCAATGCCAATAATCCTAGAGCCTAGTGAGCCAAAAATAACTGTTGTGACATTATTAATAGGAGCTATTAAGCCAACAAGGCTCTGCCATGGAATAACACCTAGTGAGATAAAAGCTGCTCCTATGCCTAGTACTCCTGCAATAATTGTTGATATTATTAAGGCCTTGGGTATGGTCTTCTCAGGGTTTTTGGTTTCTTCTGCAAGAAAAGAGGCTTCTTCCCACCCCATCAATGCTTCAAGCATAAAGAATAGTGCTACAAAGACAAAGATGAAAGGGCTTGAGAAGAAAGGCTTGAAATTAGCTAGATTAACATGAAAAGCTCCTGGAATGATAATTGCAATGAACAACACAACTGATATTATGGCAAAGAATGTTAGAACAGCTGCACTGGTGTTAACACCCATGTATGTGACGAAGTTAAGGACAAGGATTAACCCAATTGCAATAAGGATCTTGAAATAAATCGTATATCCTGCTGGCAGCAAATATTCAAGAGCAGCCACTATTAACACTGTGACACTAATACTTGCCATCACCCAGGTAACCCAACCAATAAGGAAAGAAAAAAACCTGCCATAAGCCTGTTTTGAGAACTCATACACACCGCCTGCTCTTGGGAATAATGCTACTAATTCCCCAAAGCAAGCAGCAACATAAACATTGATTAGTAATAAGAGAGCCCATGCTATTAGAACAGCATTACCTGAGTAGCTGGCACCAATAGCTGTGCCAAAGAACATGCCTGTGCCAACCATGGCTGTAAGGGTAAGAGCAACTATTGTTCCAAAGCCAAGAGTCCTCTTAAGTTCTGCCATGAAAAAGAAAATAATAACGCAGATATATAAATAATTCGGAATAATTACAGAGTGATTAAAGAGATTAAAGCAAATATTAAAAAGAAGCCTTGGTTTCTTGGCTAGTATGAAGACTTTTTTTATAGAAGCAAGGTATAAAGGAAAAGTTGAAGTGCCTGATAAACTAGTAGCTATGCTACCAAATAAAGTTGTGTTATTTACTACAGTGCAATTTTTGGATAGCATTGAGAATGCTAAGAAGAAAATTGAGAAAAAGAAGAAAAAAGTATTATTACTAAAAACAGAACACACAAAACATGCTGGTCAATTGCTTGGCTGCAATATTAAAGAGTTTAAAGAAAATTTTGATACATTCCTTTACATTGGTGATGGCTTGTTCCATTCCAAAGCCTTAATGTTAAAGAATAATAAGCCTGTTTTTGTATTTAATCCTTTTTCAAAAAAATATTTTAAACTAGAAGAAAAAGATGTTGATGATATGAAGAATAAACAAAAAGTAGCAATGCTAAGTTTTATGAGTAACAAGGAGATTGGTGTGTTAATAAGTACAAAACCTGGTCAGTATAAAATAAAAAAAGCTTATGAGCTTGAAAAGAAATTTCCTAACAAGAACTTTTACTTCTTATTATTTAATACTCTTAACTATTCAGAGCTTGAGAACTTTCCATTTATTGAGTGTTTTGTAAATACTGCATGCCCAAGGATTAGTTATGATGAGGCTGAGAAGATAAGAAAGCCAATAATTAATATTGATGATTTATCTTGAAGCATCTGCCTGCCTTTCAAGCTCAAACTTCTTAGAAATTGCTAATGAATCACCAGAGGAATTATATGCTCCTATTATCTCTCTTGCAAGGCTTTCTTCTGCGCTTATCTTCTTATTAAATGCCTTGTGATAAGCTCCTTGCACAAAGAACTTAAGAGCAGTATCTACTCTTCTCTGAGAGCTCATCTCAACTGCCTTGGGATAACGAGCTCCTCCATATTCAATGGTTATGATTTCTTCTCTTGGAGCAGCATTCTCTACTGCCTTTACAAGCACTTCAACAGGATTCTTTTTGGTTTTACTCTCAACAATCTTAAGGGCTTCTTCAACTATCTTTACAGCACCTGCTCCTTTGCCAGTGCAGTGACGGCTTGTCCTGAAATGTTTTTTTCCTTTATGCCCAGGATTCATAACTCGGTTTATTAACCTCTCAACTATGAAGAGCTTTGACTTGTGAAACCTGTTGCCAGCATACCTTGCACCTGTCTTTGGAACAATGACTGGCTTAACATTTATATATCTTACAAGCCCTGGGTCTAGTACTTTTATGCCTGAGCAATCCCATTTATTAAAAGCTAATACATTTACCATGTTTATTGAGGAGAAAAGATGGCTATTTATAAAGATTACTGTTTAAATTTTCAACAAGCTTTATAAATCGTCTTGGGTTTCTGGGTTTTTAATGGCTGAGAAGGAAAAGAAGGCAACTACGAGGAAGAAAACTTCTACTAAAAAGACTACAAAAAAGAGAAAAGTAACCAAAGAAAAAAAAGAAAAGAAAGTTACAAAAAAGAAAGAGAAAAAAGAAAAAGTTCCTAAAAAAAAGAAAGAAAAAGAAATTAAACCTGATTTGACCGCAGGCGCTAAGGAAACTGTTCAGCCTGTTCTTAACATTGGCCTTGTTGGTCATGTTGACCATGGAAAAACAACTTTGACAGAGAAGTTGAGTGGTAAATGGACTGATACTCATTCTGAAGAGCTCAAAAGAGGTATTACTATAAGGCTTGGATATGCTGATACTGTTTTTAGGAAGTGCCCTAAGTGCAGGGGTGTTGAGGCTTATACTGTAAGCAAGACTTGTGAAAAACACAAGGTCGCTACAAAATTCTTGAGAAAAGTTAGTTTTGTTGATGCTCCTGGTCATGAGAGCTTGATGGCTACTATGCTGAGCGGAGCCACTATTATGGATGGTGCCTTGCTGATTATTGCTGCTAATGAGCCTTGTCCTCAGCCCCAGACAAGAGAGCACTTAATGGGCTTGAAGATTGCTGATATTAAGAACATTGTTGTTGTGCAGAACAAGATTGACCTTGTTTCAAAAGGAAAAGCTGTTAGGAATCATAAAGAAATAAAGGATTTCTTAAAAGGCTCTGATTATAAGAATGCTCCTATTATTCCTATGAGTGCTCAGCATGGTGTTAATGTTGATGCATTGATAAAATCTATTGAAGATAATATTCCTACTCCTGAAAGAGACCCTAATGCTGACCCTTTGCTCTTGGTTGCCAGGAGTTTTGATATTAACAAGCCAGGCATTACTCCTGATAAAATAAAAGGTGGTGTGCTTGGAGGAGCTATTGTTAGAGGAAAATTAAAAGTTGGTGATAGGATTGAGATTAGGCCTGGAAGAGTGGTTGAGGAGCAGAACAAGATAGTGGCTAAGCCAATCTTCACAACCATTATTAGTGCTATAACTGGCGGTACAGATGTTAATGAACTCGGACCTGGTGGTAGTGTTGCTGTTCAGACAACTCTTGACCCTAGTGTTGTGCACTCTGACAGCTTAACAGGTAATCTTGTAGGCTTGCCTGATAAATTACCTAGGATTTGGTATGAACTAGTGTTAGAGGTTCATCTTCTTGAAAGAGTTGTTGGCAGCCAAGAAGAGCTAGAAGTAGAGCCTATTAAAATTAATGAGGTCTTGTTGCTGAATGTTAATGGTGAGAAGAGCATAAGCTTTGTTTATGAGCTAGGAAAGAACATTGTTAAATGTAAACTTAAGATGCCTTTGTGTGCTAATCCTAATGACAAGGTAACTATTTCTAGGAAGATTGGCACAAGGTTCAGGCTTATAGGTTATGCAGTGATTAAGGAGTGAGTGAAGGAGATAGTTGGTAATGATTAAAAAGGCTCATGTGGAATTGCATGTACATCCTAATTTTAAGGCTTATGGCCTGGAAGCAGTAGTCAAAGCTATGGATAGGAATGGCTTGAATGCTGTTGCATTATTACATCTTGATAAACCTATTTTCTCTGAATTACAAACCCTTTCTTATGGTTTGAATAATAAAATTTACAGGGTGGACTTAGACGATCCTGTAATCAGAGTTGAAAGAAAAAGAGATGATAAACAATTCTATATTATCAAAGGAGTTGAACTGAACACTTCAGATGATCCTCATCTCCTTATGATAGGTTATGATACTGTTCCTAAATATCTTCTACTTGAAAAAGATACAATTGAGCTGGGCTTGGAAAACAAGGCTTTTGCTGTGTCTGACCATAGATTTGTAAAAATTCCTGAAATGTGTTTGCCTATTGGCAAGAAAAAGCAAGAACAAGTTGAGAAAATATGTAAAAATTTCAGTGGAAAAATTGCATTGGAATGGAACGGTTATTGCTTAGATTTATACTGGGAAACAGGAAAAAGAATATTTGGATTGTTTGGATGGAAGAATGTTAATGAGGAAGTAATAAAATTATCTAAAAGATTAAAAGAAGGAGGTTATAATGTTCCTGTTGTTACAGACAGTGATATTCATGCTAAAGATATTCTTGCTCTAGAGGAAATAGGAACTGCTAGAATAATATCAGAGATTGATGTAACTTCTGGGAGAACCCTTGTTGATTCACTAAAACAAAATATTTTCTCAGGTAAGTATGAAAATACTTACAAGACAGTTTCTCTTAGGCATTTTGTACCTTATTTTGCAATTCCTCATGCAGCTCAAAAATTGTTTAAAATACCAAGTAACTAAACAAGCCTAGTTTACCGCAATATTTAAATAGTAAATCCTTATTACCACTTTTGAGGGGGGTAATTAAAATGAAATCTACTAAACTAGCTCTTTGTATTATTCTTGGACTAATGATAGTGTTAATGGGTGTGGTGAGTGTTGCAGCTTTTTATTATCCTTATTATAAACCATACCGTTATACAGGGCATAATTATTACTCGCCTTATATGCATTATGGATCTTTCTATGGTTTTGGCTGGTATAGACCTACTTATTATTACAGATCTTACCCTTCTAGATACAACTATTATTACCGCCCTTACTACTCTCCTGGTTATTTTGGGGGTTGGTGGTGAACTCAGCACAAACTTCAACAAAAACTAAAAATAGTTTTTGAGAATGTTTGAAAACATAAACATTTATAAACATCTCTTTTTTCTCTTCTATTAGTTGATAGATGAACCGGTCGTTCGGCTTGTTCATGCTGGAAGCATTAAGACTTCTTATTGTTTCCTTGGGTTCCAAAAACTATGCTTTTGAGAACCAATCAATAAAAAATAAGTTAGAGGTGTAATAATCATGGCGCGTATGCATTCAAGAGCAAGAGGTAAGAGCAGGAGCACTAAGCCTAGTAAAAAGGTTGTTCCAAGCTGGCTAAAGTACAAGCCCAAAGAAGTAGAATTACTTATTATTAAATATGCCAAGGAAGGCAAGAACCCTTCTCAGATAGGAATCTTTCTAAGGGATGAGTATGGTATCCCTGATGTTAAGCTGGTAACCAAGAAGAGCATAACCAAGATTCTAAAAGAAAAGAACTTGTTAAAAGAAATACCAGAAGACCTGATGGCCTTGATTAGAAAAGCTGTTCTTATAAGAAAGCACCTTGGTGAGAATAAGAAGGACATGCCTGCTAAGCGAGGCTTGCAGTTAACAGAGTCAAAGATTAAGAGGCTTACCAAGTATTATAAGAGAACAGCAAGGCTTCCAATGACATGGAGGTATGATCCTGAGAGGATTAAGCTGGTGGTAGAGTAATAATGATTTATAATAATCTTAAGGGTTTTGAAGCAGCTCTTAGCAAGGCTGCTGAGGATTTCAAGCAGATAGATAGAACCAACACTATAAAACTTATCAGTAACTTGGATGCTGATGGTATTAGTGCTGCTAGTATTATGGTAAGGGTTTTTAAAAGGCTTAATCTTGCTTACTCAACAACAATTCTGCACCAGTTAAAAGAGGAGAATGCAAAAGAACTAGCAGAAGAAGATTATAAACACTATGTTTTTTGTGACCTTGGCTCTGGACAGCTAAGATTTCTTAATAAGTACTTTAAGGACAAGAAGGTTTTTGTATTAGACCATCATGAGATTCAAGGAACAACAGATAAGAACATTATTCATATTAATCCTCATCTGTTTGGCTTTGATGGCTCATCAGAGATTAGTGCTGCTGGTGTTTGCTTCTTTTTTGCAAGAGCTATTGATAAAAAGAATGAAGACTTGGCTCATCTTGCTCTTATTGGTGCTATTGGTGATGTCCAATCAAAAGATGGTTTTAAGAGCTTAAATAAAATGATTCTTGAAGTTGCTGTTAATAAAGGAAAGATAAGAGTTGAGAAGGGCTTAAGATTGTTTGGTTTGCAGACAAGGCCAATCCACAAATTGCTTGAGTATAGTTCTGATTTGTTAATTCCTGGTGTTACTGGCAGTGAGTCAGGAGCTGTTCAGTTCTTGAAAAGGCTGGGTGTTGAGCCTGTTAATGATAATGGTAGGTGGAGGACTTTTAATGACTTAAAAGAAGATGAGAAGAAAAAGCTTGTGGCTGGTATTATTATGAAAAGGCAGAGTGGTGGTATTAAGGATCCAGAGGATATTTTCTCTAATGTTTATAATCTTGAGAATGAAGAGCCTGGTCATTTCAGGGATGCAAAAGAATTTTCTACTCTGCTTAACTCTTGCGGAAGAATGGATAATGCTTCTCTTGGTATTGGGGCTTGTCTTGGTGATAAAAAGCAGAGAGCAATGGCTGTTAACAGCTTAATGGATTATAAAAAAGAGATTGTTACTTCAATGAACTGGTACAAGGAGCATGTTTCAAAGCAAAAGTCTGACAGGATTATTAAAGGAAGTAATTATATTATTATTAATGCAAAGGATAATGTTCTTGCCACAATGATAGGAACAATTGCCAGCATGATTTCTAAGAATAACCAGATGGAAGATAATATCTTTGTATTAAGTATGGCAAGGAATAATGATGATACTACCAAGGTTTCTTTAAGGATTACTGGTAATCCTGAAGGTGTTGACTTAAAGGGTATTGTTGCTGAGTTGGTGCAAAGAGTTGGTGGAGAGGCTGGTGGGCATCAGTTTGCTGCAGGAGCTGTTATTGATACTGATAAAGAGGATAAGTTTATTGAAGAGGCTAAGGTTTTGTTTGAGAGTACTAAGTTTTAGTTGAGAGTGAGGCTACATATTCTTGTAATATTTTGTTGAACTCCCTGACATAGGGTAAATGTTTTTTTGCAAATTGCTTAGTTTTAGAAGTATCTGGCCATCTTCGAGAAATAGATTCTAATCTTTCCTCAATTTTTGGACCATCATGTAAATCCTTTTTTAGTAAGTCTGGAGATCTGCTGTACGTTTTAGCAATAGCTTCCTTATTATTAAAAAGAAGTTTTGCTCTATCATAGTATTCCAATCTATAATGGAACTCTTCTAAGATAATTCCTGGTATGTGTGCAACTGGCTCGTCAATTCCCTTTGATAACAACTCCCATGTTTCTGTTTCTGCACTCATTCTAATCTCTCTTTGGAATAAAGATAAGCTTTATAAGTGTTTTGACCCCCTTGTTTATTGTAACTATTAATAAGTAGTTAAAAAACCGAAAGCTTTATAAACAAAGAACATCATATACATCAATATTCGGGGGATTGATAAAATGGGTTTTGCATTTTGTAGGTTTCATGAAGAAACTGGTTGTGATGAAACAGGCAGCCAGGAATACCACGTCCACTTAGAAGATTTGGATGTAATGATAAACGTTCCTTCTATGTGGGAACATTATATGACTAAACATCTAGTTCAGCCAACTAAGAGAGAAAAAGAAGTTATAATGAGTGCTGATCCAGAGAAAGCAACAGGTAGGTTTATCCAAACCAGAGGTACTGAGAATCCAGAAGAACTCATGGTTCTGTATGTAGAGAAAACAGAAAGTGGATATACACACCAAATTGGAACTAAACCAGACACTAAGTTTATTGAAAAACTAGAGACAATCTTGAAAAAATTTGAACCCTACCAAACCAAAGGATTCAAACCAGGTTATAGATAATTAAAAATCGGAATTCAAAGGGGGATCATATGTTAAAAAAAGTATTGTTGTTAATATGCGTATTCTTACTAGGAATTGTAGCTACAAACATATATTCTTATTATGCATCAGCACAAACTGATTTACAATTACCAGAGAACAATGATGGTGTTTATGAATACCAGGAAGAGAATGCTCTTGACAAAGCCCTACTAATGCTTCATACAAGAAGCAATGAGATAGCTTCTCCTATAGATAGAATAAGAGAAGACCAGATTCTTGTAACCAATGAAAAGATTGTTATTAATCTTAAAGATGCAGAATGGGCTTCATTCACAGACACCAATTCAATGGACCCTGTAATAGATGAAGGAGCGCATGCAATAGAAGTAATCCCAACATCAGAAGACCAAATCCAGGTCGGAGACATAGTTGCTTATGAATCAGAATATGCAGAAGGAACCATAATCCACAGAGTTGTTTACAAAGGAGAGGACGAGCAAGGCACCTACTTTGTATTAAAAGGAGATAATAATCCTACCAGCGACCCTGGCAAGGTAAGGTTTGAGCAGATAAAAAGAGTTGTTGTTGCGATTATTTATTAAAAATAAAGTTAACATAAAAAAGAGGTTAACATGGGAAACGGATTGGAAAACAAATTGGGAGGAAAATTAGAAGATAGATTAGAAGAAAGCTTGAAGATAATTAAAAGATATTTTCCAGAAAGAGAAAGTCCAGAAATCGATCCTCATATAAGAACAGAGCATTCCAAAGGAAATGACTCTAATATAGGAGGTTATTATTTAACTAAGATATGGTATAACAAAGCAGCATTTAAAGAACCTATTAACATTTCTGATTTCAGTTTTGCATTTAAAACATTTTACGTATTAACTACACTTACAAAACCTAACATAGGAGAAAAGGCCAATTCTCATAGTGTAAGAATAAGCATATCTAAAGAGAATTCAAGAGTCATAGCATACTTAGATACTGAAAAGGGATATATGTATTTTGCTTATAAAAGGGAAGATATAGATACTCAAAAGATAATAAGTGCGTTTACTAAAAAACTGATATGGGATAAATAAATTTTCAATCACTCAAAATGGGAAACAACAAACCAGAAAAACCATTGGAAATTCTACTAGTAGATGATAATGAAAAGATGATTGAAAGATATAAACTCTTATTAGAAGAGAATATAAAAGGATGTACTTATCATATGAATACTGCAAGAAATGGGGCTCTTGCTCTTAAGAAGGTGAAAGAAAAAGGAAGTTATGATTTAATAATAACTGATTATGCTATGCCTGAAATGAGTGGTATTGCTTTTTACAAAGAATTAGACAAAGCCCAGCAAAAAAGAGTGGTCTTAGTTAGTCTTGATGCAAATGATATTAAAAAGAGTCTTAAGCTTTTATTAGACAAAACAGATTATCAGTCTTTGCCAGTTCTAGAGAAAGCAGAACTATCTGAGAAACTTAAAGAAACTATTATTCCTATTCTTACTCATTTCAAATAAATTTTTATACTCCTCTTATTCTCTAGTTCCCATGGACAAGGAAACCTTTGATGCTTATGTTAAGGCTGGTAGAATAGCTGCTCAGGCAAGGGATTATGGCAAGAGCTTGATTAAAATAGGTGCTAGCTTATTAGAAGTTACTGAAAAGATTGAGAAGAGGATTCTTGAATTAGGAGGAGAATTTGCTTTTCCTCCTCAGATAAGCCTTAATGATATTGCTGCTCATTACTGTGCATCTCCAGATGACAAGACAGTTTTCAAAGAAGGAGATGTTGT
>DAOWFR010000004.1 GCA_030637925.1 Methanobacteriota archaeon | reverse complement strand
ATATTTCCGATGTAAAGGCAATGGACCCCAACAATCAGGATTATCGCAGAAACCGAAACCACCTGAACCACCTGAACCATGGACGGAATTAAGTGATGGAGAAGTAAGGGTTCCTTCATTATGTCCATATGTTCCACAAGTCTTTCCTCCAAAGTCACTGCCATCGCATTGCTCGCCTTCATCTTTAATACCATCACCGCAAGTAGTGCATACATCTCCTACTCCATCTTCATCAGCATCCAACTGATCCTCATTAGATACATCCACACAATTATCACATACATCTCCATGGCTGTCTTCATCAGCATTCTCTTGGCCAGGGTTATACACAAAAGGACAATTGTCTTCATCATCAGGAACATCATCATCGTCATCATCTGGCGGTGGCGGCGGAGGGAGCCATCCATCATCTTCATCTGCATATGCTAAAGGCAATAATGCAAAAATCAGAATCAATATTATGTTTATTCTCATATTATCCCCCTTCTTAACCCCTAAAACAATTATTAATAATTATTTCTTAGTATTCTCATCTCGGAGAGAAACTTAATTTATAAATTTTCCTATTTTTGAGTGAAAACAGACCTAAATTCATTACTTTAAACTCTTATCAAACTCTTTTAACAGTTTCTCCTGTTTCCTACTAAGCTTCTTAGGAATCTTAATGTTAATCTTTACCAACTGGTCTCCTCTGCCAAAACCATGCAAATGCTTTATTCCCTTACCTTTCATCCTGAGAATAGTATCTGGTTGTGTACCAGTAGGAATCTTAAGACTTGCTTCTCCATCAAGAGTAGGTACCTTTATCTTATCACCAAGAGCAGCCTGGGAAAAACTGATATTTTGCTCTAATACCAAATCATCATTATGTCTTTCAAACAACTCATGAGAATTGATATGAATTAACAGATATAAGTCACCAGGACCAGCACCTCTATAACCAGCTTCTCCTTCACCACCAACTCTTAGCTTAGCACCTTGCATTATACCAGCAGGCACATCAACCTCTAATGTTTTTGTCTTCCTAGACCTGCCTGTGCCATCACAAGCCTTGCAAACCTCTTTAATTGCTTCTCCTGTGCCATTACAAGCCCTGCAGGTAGTGCTGGTCTGGAACAATCCAAAAACAGTTCTCCTGGTCTCTCTATACACTCCTGTTCCTCTGCAGTCAGGGCAAGCAGTTATTCCTGTGCCTCCTTTACCATCACATTTCTCACAAACATAATTCTTAGTAACCTTTATTTTCTTCTTAGCACCTTTTGCAACTTCTTCAAGAGTAAGGCTTAAATCATAACCCAAATCCCTGCCAGCACCAGTTCTTGCTCTTCTAAAAGGACTTCTGACTCTGCCGCCCCCTCCAAAAAAGGTGTCAAAGATGCTGTCAAAATCAAAGCGGTCAAAACCAAAATCAGAGAAGTCAAAACCAGAGAAGTCAAAACCACCAGGACCAGCTCTTCCAAACTTTAAGCCTTCTGCACCATACATATCATACTGTTTTCTCTTGTCATCATCACCAAGCACAGAAGCAGCCTCATTAATCTCCTTGAACTTTTCTTCACTACTAGACTCCTTGTTCAAATCAGGGTGATGCTTCTTAGCTAACCTTTTATAAGCCTTTTTAATCTCCTCTTTAGAAGCATTCCTGTCAACACCTAATACTTTGTAATAGTCTTTTGCCATACTCCCATCAGGTTTGTATTAATTGTTTTAAATGTTGTGAAAATAAAAAAATAATTTATCCCATATAACTAGGCCTTACAGGTTTACCCTTTTTCTTTTTACCAGCCTTTTTCTGCTCCTTTTTTGCCTTTTTAATAGCATCAGGCTCTTTAATCTTGCCAAATTTCTCTTCATACTTCTTGATATTCTTACTCAGGCCCTCAACAAACTCCTTTGCTGCATAAGGCTCAAGCACAACAACCTTGTGTGTAACTACCATCTGGGGCTGGTTATCTGGTGTAAACTGAGGGTATAATCCTTTGAAGTCAATAATAAACTTGTCAGGGTGATGCACTATTGTATGGTGGTTTGACAACAAAGGGTAGTTATCCAGGTTTTGTATTAAAGGCATTTCCTTTTTTTGTTCCATGTATATCACCTACTTATTTCTTCTTCTTTTTATCTTTTTTTTTCTCATCCTCTTTTACTTCTTCAAACTCTGCGTCAACAACGTCTTCTCCTTTTTTTTCTTTTGGTCCTGGCTGTGGTCCTGGTCAGCTTATTCTTGCTTCCCGGCTTATTCTTTGCCAGAGAGTGGTGCCAAGATCTTGAAGATTTTTCATCCCCGCTCCAAGAATCCATCTGTACTTATCTGATCGAAGAAAAACCAGTAACGAGTGCCCGGCTGCTCTCCTTCACCTAGATGTGCATGCTGATTATACTGGCCAGCAATTGTAATATAACCTGTGTTTTTACCGTTT
>DAOWFR010000001.1 GCA_030637925.1 Methanobacteriota archaeon | reverse complement strand
CTTTGCTCTTATCTTTGTAATAATGTTCATTGCAAGCATTGTTACCATGGGCCAGATTGAGGCAGAGGATAGGCATGGCTTAAGAGAACTGGCTGTGCATGAAAGAGCTCATTATGTAAGAAAGAAAAAGAAGAAATAGTTATTTTGTTGTTTGTTTCTTTGCTTAATAATGCTTTTTAATCCTATAATCAGGAAATTAGAAAATTAATAAAAATAAAAAAAATTAAAAAAGTTTTCTTGTTCTCTGCCTGGCTTGGTCTGTGTTGTTACCATGGGCACCAATCGAATCCTACGTCCCCTACACATCCACACGGATACGCTTTACCTACTATGTCGTCAAAGTTACTACAGTAGCCACAGCAATACGCACAACCATGAGTCTTTGCACTACACGATGTCAAATCCAGTGCTTGCGGTCCTTCTGAGCTCCTCCCAGCACCGTTAATAATACATATTGTGCTTGGGCATGCTGTTGTTTCCATGCTTGCTCTTGCTGTTGTTACTGGGAAGACGAATGTGAATGCTGCTACTGCTAGTAAGATTCCTGCTAGTGCTAGAATTTTTGTTTTCATTTTTCATTTCACCCCCTTCCTGTTAAAAAGATATCAGGCTGTTATAAGGCCTTAAGAAAACACCAAGAAAAGGCTTTTTATAAAGCTTTTGGCGAAATTTCGCCATTTTTTTGAAATTAAATAAAAATATTTAAAAAAGAGAGCAGAGTCTGGATAAAAATTAGTTATTTTGATAAAAAAAATAAGAAAAGGAGGTTGTGAGATGATAAAAAACTTGGGTATTAGGAATTTTCTTTTATTGTTGTTCTTGTTCTCTGCTATCCTACCATTCTTTGTTTTAGGAGCTCCTATTTCTATGAAGGTGGATGAGAGTTCTCTTTATATTGCTCGTACTGACGGAACAATTGAGGTGTGGAACAAATCTTCAGGCTCTCTTATTAAGAGCTTTTCAAACGAGATAGAGGCTTGGAGTTTTGAGACAGATGGAACCAAATTTTATATAGGTTCTGAAGATGCTGTGTTACATGTGTTTGATTTGGCTACCGGGGCACGGGATAAGATTAATTTATCCCTTACTTCATCAGCACCAATAATATTCTCACTTAAGCTTGATAAGGACTCGCAATTGCTCTACGCTGGTCTGTCAGATGGTAATATCATAGTTATAAATACCCCTGACTTATCTATTGCTAAAATAATTGGAAAACATGAGCGACCTGTCGCAGCACTTATGTTAGATGAAGTTTATCTCTACTCTGTTTCACTTGAAGGGGTTATTAAGGTTTGGGACAGGCCTGCTTTGGTGTTATTAAAGAACATTACCATACAAGCATATGATGAGGAAACTGCAAGACCCACAGGTAATATTCGAACCGCAATTATTGAGGATAGTAAGGTTTATATGGCTTATACTCTTGAGAAGATAAGAATATGGGACTTAACCACTGATTCACTGCTTAAAGAGGTAAATGCTCATCCTGGGGGTGATGTTATGGCGATTGTTTCTGATGGGGAATATATTTTTTCTTCCTCAATCGGAGAGGCCAGGGGTGTGAAGAGATGGACCTTGGAAGGAGAGTTGGTTAAACCTGTTTTGAATGTAGGCGACTACAATCCTTTGAAACTGGCAGTTGATAATAATTACCTCTATGTTGGAACCCGTGAAGGAGGAATCTTGGTATATGACAAGAGTAACTGGAACCTAACTAGAAAGTTCGGTGACTTTACCTGGTATGCTAGGTATGAAGCAAACAAACCAACACCCTATTCTAAAAAAAGAGTAAATCCTATGCTACCAATTTTTATTGCTTTTGCATTCTTTTTTGTTATTGCTGTTATTATAGAAGCATACGCTCATATAAGGAAAAAGCCAGGTAAACTAACATGGTCTGTGGTTAGAAAATTCTTTGCTTCTTTTGTAAAAGTTGAGGATGTTCTGAAAATTTTGGGCATAACATCTATCATAATTCTTATTGTAGGAATAATTAATCCGCGCTTGGCTTTTCCTTATTATGTCTCTAACCTTAAAATAATCTATTATTTTGATGCGCTTGTCAAGAGAGGATCATTCTTGCCCATTTGGTTCCTCTTGCTTCCAACCTTGGCTTATTGGATGACAAAGAAATCTAAGAAAGGAGTGCGATACCTGGCTTCTGCTCTTGCACTAGCAATTGCTGTTGTAGTGTATTTGCTAGCACCCAAACTGGTGTAAGTGTAAAAACAGGATTAATAATATTAAAGGGGAGGGATGGTCTAATGAAATCAAAATCACAAAAGAGGACCTCAATAATGGGATGGGGTTTAGTAGTCCTTGTTGTTTTGTTATTTTTGATATTTGCATATAGAATTGATTCAAGCAAGGTTGTCAAAATCTCAGACCATGACCCGGTTACTGGCATAGATGATGCTCCTGTTACAGTAGTGATGTTTGGGAGTTATCATTGTTCTGTCTCAAGACAATTTTTTGATGAAATCTATCCCTGGTTGAAAGAACAGTATGTTGATACTGCAAAAGTGAAATTTGTTTACAAAAATTTTTATGCTTCTCATGATTTTGAAAAAATTCTTGCTGCAGAGGCTTCTCTTTGCGCTCATGAGCAAGGCATGTTTTGGCCTTATAATTCCATTCTTTTTGATAGAGGAAAGGAGTGGAGCCAAAAGATTAGTGCCTCTGAGGCTGAGGAACTTTTCAATCCTGTTTTTGGTAAGTATGCAAATGAGCTTGGACTTGATGAGAAGATGTTTCTAGAATGTCTTTACTCACATAAGTACAGGGCATATATCTGGGAGAGCTATGATTATGCAGGAGATCTGGGTGCTTCAAAAACCCCTGCTTTTTTCATTAACGGCCTGCTAATTGATGGTTTGCCTTCACTTGAAGATTTTGAGTCTGTTCTGTTAAAGTTTAGCTATGGTTAATATGAAGAATAAGAATATGAAAAATAAGAAACTTAATATGAAAAACATGAAAGCAGTCAGGATTATTAGAGTAATGCGTGTGATTTGGGTGGTTTTGTTTATAATAGCCATGTACTTTCTCCTTCCATATATCCTACACATTCTTAGTGTGAAGTCCTTTGTGGTTATTAGTGGTAGTATGAGGCATCTGCGTGAGAACCAAGCCCTTTTTGAATCCTTTTGGGAGGAGAGAGGTATTGAACCAGCAGACCTTCCTTTTAGGCATGGAATAAATACAGGGGATTTGATGATTTTGGACTCATCTCAGAACCAGACATATAGTGTGGGAGAAGTGGTAATATTTAAGACACCTACAGTTGGAACTAGGACAACGCATAGAATCTATAAATATAATTCTACTCACTTCAGAGATGTTTGGGATTGGTGCATAACTGAGGAGAATCTTGAAACCACTCTATTATCTGTAAAAGGCAGCACAGTGAATGAGATTTCAGATTTTCAATCAGTTTGAGGTCCTGACTCTATATACGAAGCACCTAAATTTGAGAAATGTTCCTTTTACTGGATGCCTGTTTCCTTAATTGAGGGCAAGCCATTCCTAGTACTTCCATGGGCAGGTCTGCTCTACAATAAATTGAACCCAAGAATGAGAGGCCTTGATTAATATTATTATAAAGGAAGAATGTTGAAGATTATAAAGGAAGAATGTTGAAGAGGAAGAATGTTGAATAAGTAGAAAAGCAGGATTATAAAGGATTTTTTATTCTGTCATTAAATTGTATCTGCTTATTTGTTTGTACTTTTATGTTTTACTTATAATAAGCCCTGTACCACTCAATACCAAGGTAGATTACTAGGATAAGCAGGACTATGCCTGATATTATTTTAATAAGAAGAGAAATCTTTAGAACAATATTAAGAAGTATTGATATGATAAAGATAAGAATTACTCCTATGAACAAGGGTTTTAGTTTCCTGGTTTCTTCTTCTTCAATCCTTTCCTTAATCTTTAGCTTGGTCATTTTTTTATTTTTTTCATTATCTCTTTTATCTTTAATTCACTGTTGTTTTGTTCTAGGAAGTAGCCATTATTCTTAACTATCTTGTTAAGAGTGGCAAGCCAATCTGTTTTTTCCTTTAGATTCTTGAAAGCTTTGGACATGTTTTTTTCAGATTTGATATTTATGGTATTAGTATAGCTTTCCAGGTCTTGTAATGATACAAATAATGAGTAGATTTCAGGGTCTTTTTCTTGAAGCATGTGCAGGATTAAGGGCATGTTCAGGACTATGACAGGATTGCTCCCAGCTATTTTTTCAGGGTTATTATTAAACATATGTTTTATTGCTTCACAGCACAGATAAGTCTGCTGGGAAAAGGGATGATTCCAGAATCTTAGGAGCAAGTCTTTCACGTCTTTGTTCTTAATACTTGAACAAGCATAAGAGATTAGTTTTTCAGTGTTAGCCTTGTATTTTGTTTTGTCCCTTAGCAAAAGCTTTTTTTCTACTGCTTGTTCTATTTCTTGCCTGGCTTTTTTCTTGTAAAACCTACCATTCTCATTATACCATAATAATCCTAGCTCTGACAGGCTCTTAGGCTCTACCAGGCTTGCAAGAAGAGCTAGCTTAGCATACTTTCCAATCTCCTCTCCCAAGGATTCACCCCCTTTTTGTTACGAAAAAAGAGAGTTCTGGATAACTTTTTAAATATTGTTGTTCTGAAATAGCGAAATTTCGCCAAAACCTTTTTAATCTAATAAATCTGTTTTCTCTGAAAAACATTTTAATTACTTGTGAAAAGGAATGAATAATAAGAATATTTAAAAATCAAAGCTTACATTAAGCTTGAAATACTTAAGAATT
Organism: Methanobacteriota archaeon; assembly: GCA_030637925.1. GTDB lineage: Archaea > Nanobdellota > Nanobdellia > Woesearchaeales > SM23-78 > SM23-78. The sequence goes on along the minus strand of DAOWFR010000001.1, from coordinate 4,004 downwards.
ATAAAGGGAGGCATAAAAAATGAACAAGAAAATGTTAACAACTATTTTTGTTATTGCTACACTGACAGTTTTATTTATGTTACAGTTTGTTCTTGCTGCTAAACCAGGCTTGTTTGATAATGCTAATTTCTTTGCACCTGATTATAATAATGGTGCAACAGGGACTTTTAGTGCTGGTGAGAGCAGGACTTTTAATTACCAGTGTTTTTGTGCTAACCAGCCTGGTAAGGCGTCTTGTAATGGTTATATAAGGTTGCAGGTTGATACTGGCTCTGGCTTTGTTAATGAGAAAAGTGATGTTTGTAATATTAATGAAGGTCAGACCTGCTCTGCTAATCATGTTAAGACTTTTGACACAGTAGATACTTATACTTTCAGGGTTTTTTGTGATGAGAGCTTAGGAACAGATTTTACTCAGCCTTCAAGCGAACATGTTGTTTTAACTGTTGAAGATGCTGGTTGCACTGGTGGTGAAACAAGACCTTGTGCTTTGCAACAAGGTGTGTGTGCTGGTTTTATTGAGACTTGTATGAATGATTCTTGGCCTGGATGCTATTATAGTCCTAAGTATGGAGCAGAAGCATCCTTTGGATGCGATGGTTTTGATAATGACTGTGATGGGGTTGTTGATGAGATTGATAATGATGGTGATGGTTCTAGTCCTTGCGGAGGCATGGGTTTTGTTAATGAGTTATTAATAAGTGGTTTGAACAATGATTATGGCACCCTAACTATTTTTGGTTATAATCTTGCTAGCGATCAGTACATGAGTATTTGGAGTACAGATACTTCTGATGTTGATAGTCTTAAGTATGGTTCTGAGGTTGGTGATATTACTCATGATGGCAAGCTTGATTTTCTTGTTGCCAGAAGAAGCACTGGTGTTTCAAAAGTAGAGGTTTGGACTTATGACTCTGTATTAAAGGAGTGGTACATGGTCTGGAGAGGAGCAAGGCTGGCTGGTTATGGTGCTCTTGGTAGTGTTGGTGATTTTGATAGTGATGGTTTTACTGAGTTCCTTGTTACTAAAGGAAGTAGTGGTGGCGGTGTTTTTGTTTGGGGTAATGATGTTGTTAATGCTGATAGTTTTAGCCAGGAAGCTCAGGTTAGAAGCAGTTCTGATTGCAGGTTTATTAAGACTGGTTGTGATATGAATAATAATGGTGTTCCTGAGATAATTACTCAGTGTACTGGTGAGAATATCATTATTTATGAGTGGAATGGTGCTAGTTATGCACAGGTAGGAAGCTTGGCTTATCCTGATGGCTCAATAGTTGACCACATGGCTTGTGGTGATGTTAATAATGATGGTATTGATGAGGTTGTTCTGTGTGGTAATGCTGATAGGTCTGATGTGCTTGCTTATTCTGGTGAGATTTATAGCATAGTTTTTAGTAGTCCAACACATGCTAATGGCTTTACTCAGACATGTGATATTGCTGATATAACCAATGATGGCTATCTTGACTGGTTTGATACTAACAGGCACGGGACCAGGGTTTTCTCATGGAATGGAAATTCTTATGTTAATATCTGGAGTAGTTCTGACCCTGGGTGGCCTTCTGACCCTAATGTTGGTTGTGCTTTTGCTGGTGACTCTGATAATGATGGGTTTACTGAGTTCCTACATGCCTCTTCTTATTATGTGGATAAAATGATGCTCTGGGAGAATGATGTTACAGGAGCAACTAGTTTTAGTAATACACTTAATTGGGAAGGTACCTCAGGTGGTTCTACTGCTCTTATCAGCAACTTTAATCCTGATAATGATGACATGGGGGTTGACTGCAATGATAATGATAATTCGATAAACCCTGGTGCTCCTGAGATTTGTGGTGATTATATTGACCAGGATTGTGATGGCAGTGATGCTGTTTGTAATTGTGTTGACAATGATAATGATAACTATGATGCTTATGATGCTGTTACTTGTTCAACAGGAACTGATTGCAATGACAATGATGAAACTATAAATCCTGGTGCTCCTGAGATTTGTGGCGATGGCATTGATAATAACTGTGATGGAAATATTGATGAGGGCTGTGGTCCTGTTTGCGGCGATGGTTACTGCGAGGGCACAGCTTATGGAGAAGATTGCAGGAGTTGTTCTGCTGATTGCCCCTCAGGTGCAAGAGGCGTGTGCTGTGGTGATGGCAAGTGTGATACTAGAAAAGGAGAAACAGCAAGCTTTTGCCCTGTTGACTGTGCTTAAGAATTTTTTATTTTTTCTTTCTTACTTTTATATTCTTTAAACCAAAACATTTTTATATAATAGTGATTTTTATCTCCAAGTGGTTACTTTTTTAACCATAAAGAAACATGGATGAACTATTAAAAAACAATGCTTACAGGATACTAGAATTATTCATAGAATATCCTAATAAGGATTTTTCTGCTAGAGGAGTTGCTAGAAAGCTCAAGTTAAGCCACATTACTGTCCTGAAACATTTAAGGAGTCTTCTGAAATTAAATCTAGTAAAGAAAAAAAAAGAAACCCTTTATCCTACATATTACGCCAATACTGAAAGTTCAGAATACAGGTTTTATAAAAGGAATAATCTGCTCTTTAGGATATCAGAATCTGGCCTGGTTGATTATGTTCAGAAGCAGGTCTTTGCATCATCTATTGTTTTATTCGGTAGTTGTGCAAAAGGAGAATTCTCAGAGAAAAGTGACATTGATATCTTTGTAGAGGCAAAACAAGGAGTGCTTGCTCTTAGGAAATATGAGAAGAAACTTGGCAGAAAAATAAATCTTTTGTTTGAACAGAACATAAATAATCTTTCAAAAGAACTAAGGAATAACATTCTGAATGGGATTGTTTTATATGGTTTCATAAAAATAAAGTAAATGTGCCTAGCGTTCATTTATTTTTTCTTTCAGTTTTTTGATTATATTCTTGAATTCCAGTTTGTTTCTTTCTAAATAATCTGTGCTCACAAAAAATCCTCTATAATTTATCTCATTCCTTATTCTCCTTAACTCATCAATCTTTTGAATCTCAAAATCAAATTCTTGAAATTTCTCTTTAAGATAAGCTATTATGCATAAATGATTAGTGCAATTAAAACCAGTTTTGTACATATGAGTAAAAATTAACTCTTTAATAATATCATAATATGCTTCTACTTTGAGAGACACGAATCTGCTATCAACTTCCTTGCTCCAGAATTCTAGTCTGATATTTGCCATCTTTAACATTTTATTAGCTCTTTCTTTATCAGGTGTTATTTTAGTAATAATTCTTTTCTCAATACATTCTTTCCAACTCATCTTGTCAGGCATTCTGGTATTTTATTTTATAAAAGACTTTATAAGCTCTACGCCAATACTTGTCCACTCAAGTATGAAAGAATTACAGAAAAATATGGTGGGTTAATTAAGGTTTAACATAGCCCGCTTTTTTAATCCTTTTTCTTTTTAAAAACATGCTTTGCCTGCTTGATTAAGTTCTTGAAGTTTGGAATAAAACTGATTATTGCTAGCACTGCAAAGGTTATGAACATCCATAAGTGTGTGTCATACCATTCTTTCTTGGTTAGGCCCAGGATGGGTTGGTAGCTAACACCTTTTATTAACATAGAGTATATTATAAGGGCCAGGGCTGTTACCAGGCTTCCTATGAAGAAAATTATTGTTAAGATGTTAATAATGAATTTTGTTTGTTCTTTTTTCATTTAATCACCTCTTATGAAAAGCATTTCGTTTTTTTAAGTATTTGCTATTGAAGTAAATATTTCCACAAGGGAATAAACTTTATTTTCCTTTTTGTCCCGAACCAGCTTACCTCTCCTTCTCCTTCTTTCTCTTCTGTTATGACAAGCAGATTATTGCATTTCAACTCTTTGCTTGCCTTTATCAGTGCCCTGATCTCTCTTTCCCGTGTTCTTATATCATTGATATCATAGCATACCTGAATCAGCTGCTTGACTTCCAGCCCTTCTTTCACAACAAAGTCTACTTCTTCTTGCTGCTGGTTTTTCCAGTAATAGATATCAGCAAGG
>DAOWFR010000029.1 GCA_030637925.1 Methanobacteriota archaeon | reverse complement strand
TATTAATGCCAGTTCTAAGGGTGCTAATGCTAGTGTTTTGAATGATACTCAGACTACGATTACTGCTAGTCCTGCTCTAACTGAGAATGTTAATTATGTTTGGTGGATTAACTGCAGTGATGAATTGCAGACTACTAAGAGCAGCACCAGGACTATTAATGTTGATGCAACTGCTCCAACACTACCAACCCTTGCAATAATTGATGCTAGCACAGGTAACGAGTCATATAGTGATAGTGCTACAGTGAATGTTACTATAGGCGCAGTTACTGATACTCCTTCAGGCACAACAATCTACTATTTGCTTAATGAAACAGACAGTACCATACCTGGTGTTGGCGATGGAAGGTGGACAACAACAGCACCCACGAATTACACATTCAACAGCACCACAGGAAACAGGACTCTTTACTTATGGGTAAAAGATAACACAGGCAATACTAACAGCACAGCTGTTACTGACACCATTAATATTGATGCTACTGCTCCGACAATAACAGCAATCTCAACATCAGGCACTTCCTCAACAACAAGTTCAGGAACAGCAACAATCACAACAACCACAAATGAGAATGCTACTTGCTGGTATAAATCCTCAGCATTTAATGCCACAAATACTTCCGGAGCTACTTCAATGAGTGGAAATGATACAACTTCCCATGCATTCACAATAGGTTATACCTCATCAACAACCATAGGTCCTTATTACATATCCTGTAGAGATACTACAGGAAACAATATGACAACATCTAATTCTACAGGAGGCATATCAGTAACAGTAACAACCACCACCACTACTGGTGGTGGTGGCGGAGGTGGAAGTGCAAGTACTAATCCGTCTACTTCAAAAACATGGACTACCATTGAGAAAGGAGAGAATAGTATGAGTATAAGCACTGATGACTTTGGTGTTAAGGATGTTTCTTTTAAAACAAAAAATTCTACTAGTAATGCTAAGATAAATATTGAGAAATTATCTGAGAGGCCAGCAGCAACAATAGAGATTAGTGGTGATGGAAAGGTTTTCAGGTATCTGGAGATTGCAGTAACCAATATTAACTTTGAAGGCAAGATTAAGATTAAGTTCATTGTGACCCAAGGCTGGCTCTTAAGCAATAATGTGAAAGCAGAGGATATTGTGCTTAAAAGGTTTGTTGATGGTAAATGGGTTGACCTGCCTACTAGGATAGTTAGCACAGGAACTACTCAGGTTACTTTTGAAGCAGATTCTCCTAGGTTCAGCTACTTTGCTATTGGTACAAAAGCACCTGAAGAGCCTGTTGAAGAAGAAGTTGAGGAGGAAGAAGTTGTAACAGAAGAGCCTCCTGAGGAAGAGAAACCAGCAATAATCTTAGCAGAGGAAGAAGCACCTCCTGTTAATGAAGTAGTAGAAGAGAAGAAGAAGCCAAGCGCTCTTGGAACAATTCTGATAGTAATAGCAATGTTCATACTAATTGTACTGATAATCCTAGCTATTACTAGGAAGAAAAAGCCAGCTGTGCTTGAGGAGTATGAAAAAAAGTATGAGAAGGCTGCGCATGAGCACCATAAATCTGAGCACCATCATAAGCCTGCGCATGAGCATAGTGAACACAGAGAGCATAAACATGAATAAGCCTTTTATTAATCTTTTTTTCTTAATTTTTTTATCTTTCTTAGGAGTTAAAAATCGAAAGTAATTTATATTTGAATACAGTACATAAATCAAAATTTTAATTAATTATTCCAAAAAAGGGGTGAGCTTAGTCACTCCAAGCTTTCTTGGAGAATACTTGGTTGTTAAGATGAAGAAAAAACATAAGAAGCACGTTCATAGTGCTTTGTACTATGCTCCTCGTGTTCTTGCACTAATTGTAGGGTTATTCTTCTTAACCATGTTATTTGACTTAAAGCCAGGTTTTAGTGTATGTAATTTCTTAGGAGCTTTTTTACCAGGATTAATAATCATAATAGCAATTATTCTTACTTGGAACAAGCCTAGAAGAGCAAGCTTGGTGTTTGCTGTTTTGACCTTAATATATACTGTCATGGGCTTTGTTTATATCCAGGAGAATGTGATAGGAGCCATAACCCTGCCCTTGGTTATTGTGAGTGCTTTGCTTATTCTGAGTGCCAAGAGCAAGATGTTTATATAAATAGTAAAATTTTTAAACTTCTAATTCAGAATATATTATTAATAAAAGTTTTAGTAAAAAAACTAGAGGGTGATAAAATGGTTGAACCTGTAAATGTGGCTTTACCAGCAGCAGGCCTTGTTGTTTTAATAATAGCAATGGTTTGGACCATGATATGGACTGGTATTGCTCTTTGGAGGAGTGCTAAGAATAATCAGATTGCATGGTTTATTGTGTTGTTCCTTATTAACACTCTTGGAATCCTTGAGATAATATATCTGGCATTCTTTCAGAGGAATAAGAATATAGCGATGCCTGTTGTGATTAAGGAGAAGGCTAAGCCTGCTAAAAAGGTTGTTAGGAAGAAAAAGAAATAATTTTTATTTTTTTTATTTTCTTAATCTTTGATTAAGATTCAAAAATGTTTTATTTTTGTTTTTTACTTCAACCCCAGCTTCTCATCAATATCCTTGGCTACTTCTCTGAGCTTGTCCCAGGCTTCATCAGCATCTCTTTTTATGTGCTCAACCATTTCTTCCAGGCTGTCCATTCTTAGAATATACTTATTACGCTCATTTACAACAATGCCTGAACTCATTAATTTGTTAAGATGATGTATTACTGTGCCTCTGCTTAGTCTTGTTCTTATGGCTATCTCATCACTGGTTAGTTTTTGGTTTTCTTTTAAGCTTTTAAGAAGGGTTATGAAAATCCTGAAGCAGGACTTATCCTTGTCCCTGAGATTAAATAATCCCAGGGTGCCGCCAAACCACTGGAGTTCCTGGTTAATATCCTTTTTTTCTGGCTTGGTGCTTCTTATAATGGTTATCTTGGTGAAGCGCATGTTATGATATAGTGGTTTTTTTCTGATTAATAAAGTTTGTCTTTAGAATGTTTTTGTCCTGAGTTAGTAATAAATAAAACACATTCTGTTATCACTATGGAAAAGATACAATCAAAACATTTAAATATTGTATTGATGATTCTCAGCCAGGGGGTGGTGAAGTCGAGGCATTCTCTGTGGTATAAACATAAGAAAGTAGTATTCTGGGGGGTAATAGGTGTTTCAATCATTATTTCACTAATCGCATCTATTTTTTTTGCACGTATCCCCAGCTTTTCAATAATCCCTTTTAATAAATTACAAGTTGAAACATCAATCCCAGAAGAATTAGTAAATGAGCTAAAGAATGTTTCTCAAGAAAGTCATGTGTTTTTATCACAACATGGGTATGGGCATACAGCCAATATAATGCAGGAAGAGATTCTTAAAGGATATGAGATTCTTAAGAATGCTGGTCTGAATATATCCTACTATACTCCTCCTTTAGAAGCAGAAGTTGCTAAGAATATTCCTGTGCCTGTTTTAAGATCAAAATTTGATTTCTATGAGCATGAGGATTACAACAATTCTTACAAACCAAGAATAGTGAATTTCTCACAAGGCTATGTTAATTTCGCAGAGACTGACTTTAATGAAAAACCATATGTTATTTTGAAAAATGAAACCATAACTTATCTACTAGAAACCACAAACACTACTACCAGACACAACCTTTCAGATGGGATTGTCCTGAATATTGTAAGGTACAATATGAAGTTTGTGACTGAAAATGTTTCATTTAACCAAACCTACTATGAAAGAGATAAAATGGCAGTTATTCACATTCAAGATGATATTACTTATGAATGGCTTTCAGAGATATTTGCATTAGAAGATAATATTTCTATATTAAGAATTGATGATGTGAATGCAAATTTTGTAGAGGGCTATGGCTCTAAAATTTATGGAAATAGTTCCTTTTTTGAAAAAAGTTTATCATTTATAACTGTTAATATATTCTCATCAAAAAAAGCAAGTGATGAAGTCAGGACAGAAGACCAGATTAAACGAATTAGAATAGCAAATAGTTTCTGTAAAGAAAAAGGATGTGAGTTGGTGTTTGCAATAATACCTGTTGCAGAAAGGATTTATAAAGGAGACCGTGGTTTAGTCATACTCTCTAAAACCTTCTCAATAATAACCATCATGACCTTATTGCCACTATACTTGTTTTATCTTATTAGTTTTGCTATTTTTAAAAACCAGCCTAGAAAGATTAATAATGGTAATAATAAAAAACCAATTAAAGCAACAGCAGTGATCTTGCCTATGTATAATGAAGAAAAAATTATTTTTGATGTGCTCAAGAAAAACATTAAGGCCTTTGAAACCTCTGACCTAAAAATAAAAGAAATAATAATAGTGGATGATTGCTCAAAGGATAATTCTGTAAAAGAAGTTAAAAGGTTTATTAAATGGTATAAAGGCAGGATACGCATAAAAATTGTTAGGCATGCTAAGAACCTAGGCAAATCCAAGGCATTGAAAACCGGAATAAAACATGCAAAAGCAGATTATGTATTATTAACAGATTCTGATTCCTACTTTGAAAAGAATGCTTTGAAAGAAATAGTTGTTAATATGAATGGCAGTATATCACTCATTGGGTTTGTTGTTCCCTACGAGACAAATCTGTTATCAAAGATGCAGGCAGTTGAGTATGATTTTGACCAGACAATATTAAGAACCACTCAGTCAGCATACAACAATCCAATCTCAATACCAGGGCCTTTTTGCATAGTGAAGAAATCATTTTTGAAAAACGCGAATTTCAGCAACAGCATTGTAGATGACTTTAAAATCGGCTTGGCTTTGAACAGGTATAATAAGAAAATAGAAATCTCAAAGACTAAATCTTACACCCACCCTCCTACGAATTTAGGGATATTAAGAAAACAACGCCTGAGATGGTTTGGAGGCATAGTGTATGAATCTCTGAGGAATAAAGCTGTGTGGAAGAAAAACGGGTTTTATGGAATGAGTACTTTATTATGTTTTGCTTCATTCTTATTTATTATATTTCTAACCCTGACTTTTATTGTATCCTTTGTACTGTCGCAGAATAAATTACTGCACTTGGCTAATGTAATATTATTTGTTATTATCTTTAACACAGTAATTGGGCTTATATATCTGTTAATTACAAAAAAGTGGAGCCTAAAATTATTCCTGCTATTTCCTTATTATCTTTTATTCTTGTTTGTAATAAGAACAGAGGTTATATTCAAACTATTATTTAAATCTCATTTTTCATGGGGAACAAGATCCAGCAAGAAGTCCTATATATAGGATCAATAGTTTTTATGATGTGGCTCTTTTATTAAACATTACTCTACACATACTGTATGGCCATTACCTGTTATGGTAAAAGTTTCTTGTTCTGCTTCTGCACCTTCACCTGTAAATACATCAATGTGCTTACCTGCAATAGACGGACCTATATCTGTGGCTATGAAAATAATATTATTATAAGGTGCAGGCAAGGTGGGTAAGGTAATGCTTGCTCTGGGTGTAATAATAGAGGTATCAACTGCAACTGATTCAGTGGTGAGTTCATTACCCAATGAATCTAAAGCCTGGTCACTTATGTGCCATGAGTTGTCATGCCATCCAATATAGTCACCTGCATTTGTTCTGCCCCAGCCTTCTTCTTTGATAGTATCCAGAAAGGCTTTGTTAAAGGTTCTTTTCTCTTCATCTATGTTAATCTGTTTGCTTTCTCCTGAGTAATCTGATTCTACTGGAGTAAAATATCCTGTGATTTTCCAGTCCCTGCTGCATTCTGGTTCTGTCTTGGTTTCAAATTTGTATTGGCATCCTGTTGCAAATATGTAAATAGTCAAAGCTAATATTATAAGAGTTATTCTAAACAAGACTGGAAATGATTTCTTTTTCATATTAACCTACCTTTTTTTGGTGCTTCTTATAATAATGATTTTGGTGAAGCGCATATGATATTGCGGGTTTATTCTGATTAATAAAGTTTATGTTAAAGTATTTTTTATTGAAAAATCTTTATTTTCGTCTCAACTTGACGGCAAGCTAATAAATAGGCGTTATCACTCAAAAGAGATTACAAAACCAAAAGCTTTATAAATAAGAAGAGTAACCCTATAGGAACAAAAGCGTTGTATCACTCCAGAGAGATTACAAAAACAAACGCTTTATAATATATTGATATGGGGGATTAAAGCATGATTTTACATTCACAAAACAACCTTTTCTTTAGTCCTTATAGTTCTAAACTCAATAAACTTCATAATCCTGAGATAAGAATATCTCATGATAAAAAAACAGGATTAAACACAAGGAGGTAAAACAAAAATGAAAAAAGCAATTATAGGATTAATGGCAGTGATGCTATTAACAATAGGAATGGTATCAGCAGATTTGGAAGTAGGTGTTGATGCTACAGGTGGGGATACCGTAGTTGACGTAGACTTTAGTGGAATTGGAATGGATGTATGGGTAGGCGCACTTGGTGACAACGCAGGTATTGAATTTAGTGGCTCAAGTGGATGGCTTGGAGGTATAAGCGGAGATGTCCATATTGAAGACATTGGCGATGGATTGGACACAACCGTATCAGCCGCTGGTTTAGGCCTTACAAGAATAGAATTTGATTTTCTTGGCTGGCAACCTAGCGATGACCAAACAGTTTGGGCTTATGCAGATGGAACAATAGCAACAATGGATGTGTTCTATGATACAGGTAATAGCGGAGATCTATGGTCTGACGTTTCAGCAGGAACACTTTTTAGGGATTACCATGCAGGATATGGAATGGAATCAGGAGATGGTCTTACTGATGTGTCACTTGAAGGTAGAGGATACGGTGAACTAACAGGAGATATATATGGAAATGATGGTGTATACCTTGAAGGTGATGTCTTTGCTATAGGAAGCGGAGAGTTTAACCACTATGCTGCAGGAGATGACTATGTAGATCTTAATGGTTGGTCATTTAACGGTGGTTTTGGTAATACCTACATTAACTTCGATAGTGGATTGTCTGGTAGCTTCTATTCAGAAGCCAACTAAATTTTTTAAATTTTTTATTTTTTATTTTTTTTATTTTAAAAAGAGTGTTTGATTTGAAAAACAATGGAGGTTTAAAAAAATGAAAAACTTTATTATGTTCACATGGGGACTTTTACTAGTTTTAGTCCTTTCATTAAGTCTGGTTAGTGCTGATACTAATGTTGGTGTTAGTGTTTTTACTTCTGACGATGTTAATCTTGATTCTAATGTGGATTCTGGTGGGGACACCTCTTTTACTAATAATATCTTTGCTGGAGGTGATGTTGATGTTTTGTCTAATGTTTTCTCTGGGGGAGATGTGGATACGCACATGAGTGTTAATCTTGATATTAATTATGGGGTTGGTAATGTTAATATTGGTATTAATAATAATATTGTTGAGGGAGAAGAATATTTCAAGGCTAATGAGGCGAGGTGGAGTTCTGGAATGACAGATATGGATATTTATCATTTGTTTAATTATGTTAGTGATATAGTATTACAAGATTATAAGAGGGGTAATCCCAAGGCATACAGGGATGAAGAATGGCTTTTAGCAGGTGCTTTGAGTAAAGGATTTGCTACAAAACCAGAGGTTAATCATTTGTACAATTTAATCACCCAGCTCACCGTTCGTATAGAAGCCTTGGAAAATACTTTAAAAGAAATAGCTGGTGATGAATACTGCAGGCAAAAAATCGACGTATCCCTTAACTATGGTATAACAGCAGTTAGTTGTGAGGATACAATCTTTTATAATGCTCAGATTAATGGTTTAAGTGGCACTGGACTTACAGTTGTTGGGATAACAATTATTGAGCCAGAAGAGGAAGTACCAGAACCAGAATCTTGTCTTGGAGTTTCATGTAATCCTGTTACTGGCATTTGTGATACAGTTCCTGATGATAGCTTGTGTGATGATGGTAATGAATGTACTGATGATACTTGCAGTGTCTCAACAGAAACTTGTGAGTATATTAATAAGCCAGCTGGAACAGAGTGTGGAGAAGCAAGAGAATGCCCAGATGATGCTTGTAATGGACCTTTTGCTGAATTCTATTTAGATGATGGTCATGATACTTGTGATGGTCAAGGAAGTTGTGAAGAGTATTCTTGCGAACTAGAAATGAGGTATTGTTCTGACAATGACCCTGATGATATTAGAAATGAGTTGATGTGCGGAGCAGAATGTGATGAGGGCATTGATTGCTTTGATGCATACCTTGGTAATAACATATCTGAGAACCATGATTATTGTTATTTCAACGGTTATTGTGATAGACAGGAGAGTTGCGCATGTGTTTATAGCTCAGAGTATTGCCCAGAACCTAATTTGTATAATGATATTTGTTACTATGGTAACAGGACCTGTGCAAACATTGAGGGTTGTGGATTAATAAGTGTTGATATATCAGATGTTAGTGAGGATTCTTGTGATCCTGAACTCGGGCCTTCTTCTGAACCAGGTTCTATAGTAGGCGGGATTATTGAACTATTCTCAAGCTGATTATTGTTTTAGAAACAAATTTTTTTTTCTTTAATTCTTTCTTAATGAGTTTTGTTATCACTGTGTAAAATTAAACAGAGCCATTTTGCGAAACCTTTTTAAATCATTTTAGATTTACAACTGCCCAGTAACACTGTCGAGGGGTTGTTTGTGGTTCATGACAAAATCAAGGAGAAAAGAGCATTACTGGTTAAGGCTTTGAACAAGGTCTTTTCTAAGATTGGTAAATGGTATGTTATCTTATTATACTTAGCCTTTGTAGTAATTCTTGGATTTGGGATAAAGAATCTTGTTATAGCAGAGAATATCTTTTTTTCAATAATCATGATAATAGTGCCTATAATCTCAATAATAGCCCTGGCCTTTAGAAAGTGGTGGCTTGTGTTTCTGCCTTATATACTAACTCTGGGAGGCTATATACGACTACAGAATCTTTCATTTCTAAAAAACCAGTTTCCCTTGGCTCTTGACCCTTACTTGTTTCTAAGATATGCAAGAATGATAATAGAGCAGGGAAGGGTGGTTGCTCATGATGCCCTGCGTTATGTTCCTCTGGGCTTTGATACTATACGTGAAAACATTTTCTTGTCATATGTGATTGCTTATCTTTACAAGTTCTTGCACTTAATATTTCCATCAATAACCTTGGAAATGGCTGACATACTCTACCCTGTGATTTTCTTTTGCCTTGGCTTGATAGTATTTTACTTTTTAATCAAGGAATTACTTCAAGACACAAGGATTGCATTATTAGCATCTTTTCTTCTTACTGTTATTCCTGCTTATCTTTACAGAACCATGGCAGGTTTTGCTGATAAAGAAGCTCTTGCAAGCTTTTTCATGTTCCTAGCATTATTGCTTTATGCTCTTAGCCTGAAAAAACAAGGAATAGGCTGGAAAATAGGTCTTGGCTTGTTAGCAGGTATATGCACAGGCTTTATGGGCTTATCCTGGTGTGGGGTTAAGTTCTTGCTTTTGATAATGGCAGTGTTTCATTTTGTAATGCTGGTATTGAATAAGATTGATTTAAAACAAACCTTGGCTTATGTTTCTTGGCTCTTACCAACCTTTTTCATGTTATCATTGTTTACTGGAAAGTTTGGTGGCTTTAGTGGTGCTCTTGGCTCTACTACAATACAATTAAACTTGTTAGTGTTTGGCTTAATAATTATTAAGTTTGTAGTCTGG
>DAOWFR010000085.1 GCA_030637925.1 Methanobacteriota archaeon | reverse complement strand
TTTAAGAGAAAAAATTCACCAAACAATCAGGAATTGGTTGCTAAGTTCATCTAATTAGAGTTAATTATCATATTGATGAACAGAGAGAGATGTTTCGTAGAATGAATGAATCAGGGTGTTATCAAGTTACTATGGGTTGTGAAAGTGGAAACCAAAGAGTGTTAGATGAAGTTCTTAACAAAAATCTGAAATTAGAACAAATAAAACCAGCCATATCGAAGGCAAAAAAAGCAGGATTGTTAGTCCATACTTTTTGGCTTGTAGGATCACCAAATGAAACTAAAGATGAGATGGAACAAACTATTAAGTTTGCTAGTAATTGTGGTGCGGACAGCTATTCTGTGAGTATCCTTTGTCCGTTGCCTGGCAGTAATGTGTATGAGATAGTAATGAAAGAGAAGTTGTGGTGGAATGATAATTACTTAAATCAGATGATTTATAGAAAATCTTTGTTTCGTGTAGATGGTTTTAAAAATGCAAAAGAATTTGAGAGATGGGCGTGTGATCAAAATGCTTTGCTTAATAAAGGAAATAAAATTTTGGTAAAACAGACATGATCCCTAATTAAACTAAAAAGTCTGGGAAATCAATTGATTCATATTCTTTTGAACAACCAATAACTGCTAATAGAATTATTTATTAGAATTTTTTAATGTTTTCTTGCCTCTGATATATTTTCTTGAGAATTCCCGTACAGAAACTTAAATTTAATTGCAACTAACATCTATTAAATGAGTATTTTTTTCGTTTAATGGGTGTTATTTCCGATTTTTTAGCATAGCATTATTTAAAACCCTTGTTTAAGTCTTTTTCTAACAAATATTTGGAGGGATAAAATGGGACTAACCTATAAGAAAGAACAACAACTAAAAAGAATGCCTATAATCCAGAGCAGGATAAAGGCTAGCAAAAATGGTAGGTACATCATACAGCAGACAGTAATAACCAATGTAAAGCCAGTAGAGTATTATCAGGCAGTGCTTGCCAATACAGTGAAAGTAACTGATGAACCACTAGAAGAAGACGAGCTGATGATAGAAGAAGGTGTAGAGATGGCAAAGAATGTTGCTTAAACTATTTATTTTTTTATTCTTTTAGAAATTAAGGCGGACAGCTTTCTGGGTTTCCCACACAAAGTGCAGTACACCCCAGAACGTGTGCGTTCTTGACTTCCGAGTTCGAAATGGGATCGGGTAGACCACGCAGCTATGACCGTCCAAGAACTTAGAAAAAAGGGTTATTTAAAAGGTTTTTGATTCCATAACCTTTAAAAACATGGTTATTCTCTCTTTTTCAACATGAAACTCTTAGCTATAGGTAGTGGTTATGTTGGCCTTGTATCTGGCACATGCTTTGCTGACCTTGGTAATGATGTTGTTTGCTTGGATATTGATAAGAAGAAGGTTGAGAGCCTTAATAATGGTATCATTCCTATTTATGAGTCAGGTCTTAAGGAACTGGTTGAGAGAAACCTTAAGTTAGGAAGATTAAAATTCACAACAGATGCTGAAAAAGCAATAAAAGAAGCAGAAATAATATTCATCTGTGTAGGAACACCTCCTAAGTCTAATGGAGAGGCTGATATGAGCTATGTTTACAAAGCTGCTGAGAGCATAGGTAAATACATGAATTCTTACAAAATTGTTATAACCAAGAGCACAGTTCCTGTGGGCACAGCAGAAAAGATTAAAAGAATTATTAGGGCAGAGCTAAAAAAGAGGAATAAGAAAATAGGTTTTGATGTTGTTTCTAACCCAGAATTCCTTAGAGAAGGAGCTGCTGTTAAGGACTTTCAGAATCCTGACAGGATAATCATAGGCACTTCTAGTGAAAAGGCAAAAGAGATTCTTACTAAGCTTTACAAGCCCATAAGCAGGGCTACCAAGCCTATAATGTTCACAACTGAGAAGAATGCAGAACTAGTCAAATATGCTAGCAATGCAATGCTTGCAACAAGGATTAGTTTTATGAATGAGCTAAGCCACTTATGCGAAGAGATAGGAGCTGATATAAAAGCAGTTGCTAAAGGCATGGGTTTGGACACAAGAATTGGTTCAAGATTCCTTCAGGCAGGCTGTGGTTATGGTGGCAGCTGTTTTCCAAAGGATGTCAAGGCAATAGCCCAGATATTAGAGCAGTATGGCTTTACATCCAATCTTCTAAGAACAGTTGATTATATTAATGAGAGGCAGAAGAGAAGCCTGGTTCCAAAGCTGAAAAGATTCTTACCAAAACTCGAAGACAAAACAATTGCTATATTGGGTCTATCATTCAAGCCAAGAACAGATGATATAAGAGAAGCACCTTGCATAACAGTAATAGACCAGTTATTAAAAGAATATGCAAAAATAAGGGCTTATGACCCTGAAGCAATGGATAATGCTAAGAAGTTTTTTAGAAAAGGAGTTTTTTTTGCAAAGACTGCTTATGAAGCCTTAGAGGGAGCAGATGCTCTTATAATCCTAACAGAATGGGATGAGTTTAGAGAGCCTGATTTTGAAAAAATAAAGCAATTAATGAAACAACACATAATAATTGATGGCAGGAACATATATGATCCTTCTGAGATGAAAAAACTTGGTTTTAAGTATTTTGGAGTTGGAAGATAAAAAATGAAGCTTCTTGTTACTGGCTGTGCAGGCTTTATAGGAAGCCATGTATCAGAAGCACTCTTAAAAAGAGGGGATTCTGTAATAGGGATTGATAATCTGAATGATTATTATGATGTTAAAAAAAAGCAGGCTAATCTCAAGATTCTGAAAAAATATAAAGACTTCATTTTTTACAAAGAGGACATAAGAAACTATGGTGAACTAAAGAAAATCTTTGCCAAGGAAAAACCAGACAAAGTTGTTCATATAGCTGCAAGAGGAGGAGTCAGACCTTCAATAAAAGACCCACTTCTCTACCAAGATGTTAATATAAGAGGAACTCTTAATCTTCTAGACCTTGCCAAGGATTATAAGGTTAAGAGCTTTGTTTTTGCAAGCAGCAGTAGTGTTTATGGCAACAACAAGAAGATTCCTTTTTCAGAAACAGACAATGTTGATAATCCTATAAGCCCTTATGCAGCTACAAAAAAAGCAGCAGAACTCCTATGTCATAATTATCATTATCTCTACAAAATGAAGGTCATTTGCTTACGATTCTTTAATGTGTATGGTCCTAGAGGAAGGCCAGATATGGCTCCTTATCGTTTTACTGATTGGGTTTATAAAAGTCAGCCTATAAAGAGATATGGTGACGGCACTATCAGAAGAGACTACACATATATAGCAGACATTGTTAAAGGAGTTCTTGTTGCTGTTGACAAAGAGTTTGATTTTGAGATAATAAACCTTGGTAATAACAAACCAGTTGAAATTAATGAGCTAATAAGAATAGTAGAAAAGATACTTGGTAAAAAAGCAGTTATTAATGAATTACCGAGAGTGCCAGGTGATGTTGAAATAACCTATGCTGACATTAGCAAAGCTCAGAAACTATTAGGTTATAAACCAGAAACAACTATAGAAGAAGGCATGAAAAAGTTTGTTGAGTGGTATAAGAAGAATATATGATTCTTTCATAACATATATAAACACAATTTTATCCTTGCTTCTTAAATGTCCTATACAAGAAGAGCAATAAAAGGTTTTATAATCGTTTTTGTAATAAACATAATAGCAGCTTTTCTAGGTTATCTTATAAGAATAGTTCTTGCTAGGAACCTAACCGTGGCTGAGTATGGATTATTCTTTGCAGTATTTACCCTGATAAACTTCTTGGCAATTTTTAATACTCTTGGATTAGGGGAAGCTCTGGTTAAATATATTCCTGAGTTTCTTGTGAAAAAGAAGCATGACAGAATAAAGAACTCTGTTATTATTGCGTTAGGAACAACATTAGTAACCATTATTATCCTTACAGTTCTGTTATTTGTTTTCTCCGGATTCCTAGCAGAGAATTACTTTAAAACTACCTTGGCAGCGCCTGTTCTTTTATTATTCATACTAGTACTGTTGTTTTCAAACTTAAGAGGCCTAGTAAGAGTTATTTA
>DAOWFR010000010.1 GCA_030637925.1 Methanobacteriota archaeon | reverse complement strand
TTGTTCAGGAGTTAGACCTGTGTCTTCTACAAGTTGTTCAGGATTCATATCTCCAAAACCAAAAATATCAAGTCCTTTTTCTTTTGTATCATTAAGAGCTTTTCTTAGTTTATTATAATTTGTTCCAAGCTCAATAACCAAGTAATTACCTTCTTCTCTCTGATACTTGAATTTAAAATTAAAATAATTTTTAGGAATGTATATTGCTCCTCCGTTCTCAACAATAAAAGGCTCAGTAATACCAATAAGTTTTTGATAATGTTTTGTCTCTGCTGCTGTCTTGCTTGTACACAGAATTAAAGGAATCTTCTTCTCCTTCACAAGATTGAGGACTGGCTTTGCCTCTTCAAAAGAATACGTATTATGGTCAAGTAAGGTGCCGTCAAGGTCTGAAAAGATAATTAGTTTCATTAATAAAGCATTATTTAGATAATCATATAAAAATGTTTTTCTTACAAAGAAATTTTTGCAACCCTTTGCTTTATATAATCTTCTTTAATCAAATCTTTTACTAGTTTCTCAGGACTCTTATACTTTCTCTTCTCCTCTACATATAATCTTCCTTTCTTTTCAAACACTTTTTTGTGTTTGCTCTTAAACCTTTTTACACCAATCTTTTCCTTAACCGGAGGTCCTCTTAATAATACCTTATCTGATAATTTTTCTTTCTTTACAATATAATACAATATGCTCTGTTTATCAAACTCCCATCCTGACTCAAGAATATTGAAATCATGCTTTTTCAGTTGCTTATGTATATGCTCAAAACATTTCATTATCTTAGCGCCTATAACATCTTCCTTGCCCTTTAAAGGTTTGACTTTAATTGCTATCAACCAATCCTTTTTAGCCTTGCTCTTCAGCTCTTTAATACATAATTTTTTTATTTCAAAGTATTGATCACTAGGTTTTCCAAGAAACTCTTTTGCTTTTTGTTTAAACACCTCAAACGTCTCCCTAGAAATAGCTGCTGCTGCATTCCTGTCAGGCTGAACAGGGTCAACAATTATTAAAGGTGATTGTGTCTTTGCCTTGTTCAACTGCTTTAAAGGATTCTTTAGATGTACTCCTGGGTCTATAATAGCCTTGCTGCCCCACACACTTGCCTGCATTAACAAGTTTTCAAAACCACTGTAATATATTATCAACAAGTCAAGCACATGGCCAGAGAATCCTCTTATATAGCTTTCTGCTCCATATATATTTCCTGCTTTGCAGAACTGCTTTGCCAGTCTTATCTCATCTGTAAGCAAGGGCTTTTTCTTAAGGTGTTTCTTAACATAATTAACATGCAGTGGACTCATGTCAGTAACATTAACAGCCTGCTTGTAATCATTTATCCTTAGCACAGGAACTATTTCAAACAACAAATTTTTTATTTTTAACTGGTAATAATCCCTGCTACCATGCACCAGCTCAGGCTTTAAAGGCTTTAACACTTTTCCAAGTATCTTTGAAATATCTTTCTCCTTGTAAGCATAATCAAACCTCACAAAAAGGTCAATGTCAAAATCATTTTTTAGGATTGTGCCCTTGGCATAGCTACCACCAGCAATGCACTCTGCCTTTATCTTGTTTTTTTTAAGAAGACTATTGATTTTTTTTATAGTATCATCTACTTCTTTGAACTCCTGTTTCTCAGGCTTAATCCTTTCTATAGTATTTTTTAAAATCCTTTTTATGCTTTCTTCTGCCATTACTAAGAAAATAATCCTTTAGTTTATTTAAATTTTGTTGGCTTATCACCAATAAATTTATAAACCTCTCTCATTAATTTAATATTCATATAAAAAAGAGGTTATGCTTATGGATGCCTTGCTTGTCCTGACTAATATAGCAATTATTCTCTTGCTAGGAATTCTGTGCTCTCTGCTCTCTAAAAAGCTCAGAATATCAAACATCCTGGTTCTTGTAGTCCTAGGAATAATTCTTGGCAGGCTTGCTTATAAGGGTCAGCCATTGTTTGTGTTTGACCCTTCTTTTCTTGTGGGCATAGGAATCCTGGCCTTGGTAATGATTGTTTTTGATGGCTCCTCAAGGTTCAGGTTTAAGGAGATAGATGCTTTGTCATTATCCTCTTTTAGGATTATAGGTTATTTCATGCTTTTCAGTGTTCTGGTTATCACTTCTTTCACTAACTTGTTATTCTTTGAAGGTGTTAATGTTAAGAACATCCTGTTCTCAATAATATTTGCAGTAATCATAGTAGGAACAGATCCTGGCTCTGTTTTTGTTATGCTCAAGGATTTTGTGAGTGAAAGGGCAAAAAAGGTTCTTGGTTTGTTGCAGATAGAAGCTATTGTTAATACTCCCCTGATAGTTCTTATTCCCTTTCTAATCCTTGATATCATAAATAATCTTGAGCTCGGAACAGGCGACTTTATATCTTCATTCATAGGTCAGATCCCTGCTTTCTTTTCCCAGATAATAGTTGGTGTTGGTGCAGGAGTGGTTATTGGCTTGATTGTTTTTAAAACCATGCAAAAAGTCTATTCTCATCAGTTCTCACCTGTTGGTATAATAACTGCTGCTCTTCTGGCTTATATCCTGGCAGAGAACCTGAAGGGCAATGGAGTACTGGCAGTAGCAACTCTTGGCTTGCTCTTTGGAAATTTGTATGTTAAGGAGAAGTCCCAGTTACAGGAGTTTAGCTATATGCTCTCTAATGCTCTTGAAATCCTTGTGTTTGTGCTTGTAGGTCTGATGATAAAGATTCCTCTAACCCTGGATTTTTTTCTTAAATCCCTCTTCTTGTTTGGTCTTCTAGTGCTTTGCAGAGCAGTAGCTGTTTTTGTTGCTCTGAGAAAATCAGATTATTCTTACAAAGAGAAACTGTTCATAAGCCTTAATATGCCCAAAGGCATAGCAGTGGCAGTGGTTGCTTTCACATTCTCATTGTACAAGGATGTACAGATTGGAGTAATCCTTAACCTAATTCTTGTGTTCATGTTATATTCCTTGGTATTATCATCTGTTGTAGATCGATTCTCAAAAAAATTCATTAGGATACAGGTCAAGACTTCTAAAATAGAAGAAGTTCCTCATCCCAAGCTAAAGGGTCATGATAAAACAAAAACACCTGCTTAGGAATCAAATTAACCCAGATAACTCATGCTCTTTTTATCAGCGTCTTTTAAGGTCTTGTTGCTCTGCTGTAGAATGGTCTTTATCTTGCTCTCAAACTCCTCTGCCTGCTTTAGCAAGGGGTGGTAGTCAACCTTTAAGCCTAGGTACTTATCCAGGATTTCTATGAGCTTGGCAGCAGCTTTGCTATCAGGCAACTGGGTGTGAGCAGCTGCAAACAAGCAACTCAGCTTCTTGTATCTTAGCATTAAGGAAGCGCTTACTCCCATGATAATACTCTCCTTAACAGGCAGAGCACCGCATTCCTCTAGTTTCTTATTACCATAATAATAAACCTTTATTTCATCAGAGGTGTCATCAGTAGCAACTCCTTCAAGGCTTATTATCTCTTTTGCATTCATCTTCTTGGCCATGTTCATAATCTCATTGGCAATCTCCCATTCATAACCCTTAACATTAAGAATTGTATGAAGGAGCACTATGTTCTTGCTGGGCACATACCATACTGCCATTGGATTAACAAGCTTGCCTTTATGGATTGCTGCTATTGGGCTTAGCTCTTTGTACTGGAATTCTCCTATAAGCTCTGCTTTTAAGTGCTCAAGAAGAAACTCTGTTGTTATTGTTCCTACCAGCCCAAAGCTTGGAAAGCCCTCAATAATTATTGGATTCTTAGGAGTTTTTTTAAGAACAATCTTCAAAGCTTGCTCACCTCTTTATTCATGATTAAGGAGTTGGTATTTTATAAAGGTTTCTATAAACCCTGGGGGACGTTGCATAACTTTTTAAAACCCTTTCATTATCCTTTTTTGTGTGAAGAAGAAAAAAGTAATCCTAGACACTAACTTCCTGCTAATACCAGGGCAGTTCAAAGTAGACATATTCACAGAGATTGAGAAATTGATGAGTGAGCCTTTTGTGCTTTGTATAGTGGATAAGGCCTTAGCAGAGCTTAACAAACTTACAGTAGCAGGCAAGGAAAAGGACAGGTTTGCTGCTAAACTGGCTCTTGTGCTGATAAGACAGAAAAACTTAAAAACCCTGCGTAGTTTCAGTAAAAAGAGTGTGGATGATATTATAGTTAAAAAAGCAGATAATAATACATTCATAGCAACCCAGGACAAAGCCCTTAGAAAAAGACTAAAGCTGAAACAGGCTAAGATTATTGGGTTGCGTCAGAAAAAATACCTGATAATAATATAATCGGTGGTAGCATAATGTTTTACAAGGTAAAACTAAAGGATCACATAAGAGTATCTCCTGATAAGTTTGGCATGGAGTTAAAACAGGCAATCATCACTGAGATAAAGAACAAGTACTCAGGCTTTATTTCAAAGGACCTGGGCCTGGTTATCGATGTCTCAGATGTTGAGGAGATAGGGGAAGGCATAATCATTCCTGGTGACGGAGCCTCTTACTATGATACAACCTTTAACCTTTTAACTTTTGAACCAGAGATGCATGAGGTTGTAAGAGGCAAGATAAAGGACATAGCAGACTTTGGAGGTTTCTTCTCCCTAGGACCAATTGATGGAATGATTCATATAAGCCAGACCATGAATGACTATGTTAGTTTTAGCAAGGAGAAAGTGCTTCAGGGCAAAGAATCTAAGAGGAGTCTTAAGGTTAATGACAAGTGCAGGGCAAGGGTTATTGCAGTATCCTATAAGGACATTGCTAACCCCAAGTTGGGTCTTACCATGAGACAACCTGGTCTTGGCAAAGAGGAATGGATAGAACAGGACTTAAAAGAAGGACAAGCAAAAACCAAAAAGACAAAGCCTGAAGAGAAAAAGAAAAAATAAGGTGGTGCTTATATGAAACAACAAAAAGGAACTTTTTGTGTTCCATTTAAACACGAGGTGTTTAAATGAAAAGAGAAGTATGCAGGACCTGCAAGATATTCTTTGAAGGAGGGGTCTGCCCTATATGCAAGAAGAAAACATTTGCAACAGTATGG
>DAOWFR010000024.1 GCA_030637925.1 Methanobacteriota archaeon | reverse complement strand
CTCCAAACATCAACACAACAAGCATAATTGCCTGTTGCAGCATAATAAGGGTCATAATAACTATAAGCATACCAAGGAGTTGTACTAAAAACATTGTAGCCTACTGAAGTGCATTCCTCTCCTCCTTCCACGCACCTATCAACATTATAATAATAACCAAGAGGACAACACATATCTGGAGTTGGGCTGGTATCGCACCAAAGGTCTGGTTCACATGAACTGCCACAACATTGTGTGCCTTCATAACCGCATGCACAAAAACAGTCATTTCCGTATTCTATGCATACCATATAACGATTCCCGCATTCAAAAATCCTCTCTTGGCTGCAATCGCAGCATGGTTCTCCTCCACAAATTTCTATTCCACATCGTTCTTGGCGGCATGTATTACCATCACACCATCCTGTAGGATCATAACCTTCGCAAATACCAGGTCCACCTGGGGCAGTTCCTCCTTGACTTCCACACAACCAGAGATTTCCTTCTATGTTTATACACTCCATACCAGTAGGACAACCAGTTTCTCTACAATCAATAGGAGCTATAACATTTGTTGTTAAGCCTAACAATATTATTAAAGAAATAAACAAAACAATTATTTTTTTCGTCCTTATCACCTTCTTTTATTAAGATAAATTATTAAATTACTTCATATATAAATTTTTCTATTATAAATCAGGGAATCCTTCTGAACCTGGTGCTTATCAAGCCCCACTCAATAAATAATAATAATAATGCAATGAGCATTAAGCTGTAACTCAGCTTTAAAGGGATAATGCCTTTCTTAGCAGCCTCGCTTATATCCTTGTAAGCTTGTTCAAGCGCTTCCTTGTTCATAGCCTTAAAATAATACCCGCCTGTGCTATTACTAATCTGTTTTAAAGTATCCTCATTATAAACAGCAGATATGTTATAAAACTCTGGCAAATAACCAATAGGTCCTGTTTCTGAACCAACACCAATAGTATGCACTACCACATGGTTATTTACTGCATAATCAATGCTGTTCTCCACACTCTCATCAATAAAAGCTCCTACTGTGTTGCTGCCATCAGTTATGAGCACAATAGTCTTGCCTTTTTTACTGTTTAACAAAATATTAGTGCTTGTTATTATTGCTCCTGCAATATCTGTGCCTCCTGTCTTTGCAAGCTCAATGTTCTCAATGGTTTTTCTAAGGCTGTCCTTGTTATCAATCAGCACAGTATCAATAAATGTAGTTCCAGAAAAACTAACAACTCCTATGCTTGACTTTGACCTCAGATTATTAACAAAGTTAATAGCTGTTTGCTTAGCTGCTTCAATCCTGGTTGGTGGCACATCCTGAGCTCCCATGCTAGCGCTTATATCAATAGCTATTACAAAGTCATTCTCATTAACCCTTCCCTCATACCAGAACACTGCTCCACTAGCAGCAATTATAACACAGCTCAAGATAAGCACTCTGATGATAAGAATGATTATGTTCTTGGTTATTAATTTCTCACCAGTAACCCTTTTAAGAGCTTCAAAATTAGCAAACTTAATAGCTCTCATCTTAGAGTGGCGTAATAAATAAAAATGAGTATATATCAGTAAGGGAATGCTTAGTAAGTACCATAAGTATATTGGATTATCAAAAGTCAGGTTAATCATTATCCTTCCCTCTACCTTACAAGAGTTAATCTTTTTCTGAAGTAATTAAGGATAGGTTCTTGAAACTCCTGGTCAGTTCTTAGGCTTACAAAGCCGAGCTTGGCTTTTTCAAAACTCCTTTTAATGAATTCCTCTTCTTTCCTGGTCTCAGCAGCATATATCTTTTTGTACTGGTGAGAATCAATATAGAGCTTCTCGCTTGAATAAGGATTCTCGACAAGGTACTGGCCAGCCCTCCTAGGCATAACAGAGTCCCTTGGGTCGCGCACCATTATACCAATAAGGTCATACCTCCCAGCAAGGATATTAAGGTAGCGGTGCCAGCCCTGTTTTAAGCCTATGAAGTCAGATATGATTATGATAAGGCTTCTTTCTTTTAGAAAGGTGCTAACATACTGCAATGCCTTGGTAAAGTCAAAGTTACCACCATAGTTCTTAGGATTAACAAGCTCTCTGATAATCCTGTAATAAATTCCTTTTCCAAGACTTGGAGCAATCTTTGTGATGAGCTTGTCAGTGAACAAGCCCAAGCCTATGGCATCACCAGTCTGCATAATAGCATAGCAAAGACTAAAGGTCATCTCAGCAGCATACTCTGCTTTTAGCTTGCCAGTTGAGGAGAACAACATGCTATTACTCACATCCACAAGAAAGAACACATTAAAGTTCCTGTATTCCTCTAACTCTCTCACCAGTATCTCATGAGCTCTGAGACTAGCACCCCAATCAATCTTGCTGGCATCATCATCATAGCTATAAGCCCTATAACCAGCGAATTCCAAGCCCTGACCCTTGAAGATAGTGCTCCAGTTACCCTCAAGCACCCTGTTAAGCACATCTCTTCTGGCTTTTAACTTAACCTTTCTTAAATGAGGAGTCAGGTCTATTTTGAGTTCTTTAATAGGCATTTGTTTATTCACCTAAAAATTTTAATCCTAATCAAAGTTAAATTAAAATCAAATTTTAAGTTTCAAATTATCGGGACTTTCTCTAGGATCTCCTTTATAATACCCTCTGTCTTTATTTCCTCTGCTTCTCCTTCAAAGTTAAGTAGAATTCTGTGCCTAAGACAATTATAAGCAACTTTTTTGACATCATGAGCAGTTACTTGACCCCTGCCATTAAGCAGGGCATGAGCCTTGGAAGCAATGTATAAGGCTATGCTGCTCCTGGGACTTCCTCCATAATCAATGTATTTGCCCATCTTAATATCATACTTTTCAGGCTTTCTAGTGGCCTCAACAATGTTGATAATGTAATTCTCAATCTTTTTATCAAGATAAATCTTTTTTACAAAATCCTGGGCACGCATAATATCATCTGGTGTGAGTACGCTTCTTAGATCATAATCCTCAAATTTATACAGGGTTATGTTGGTCTTTAATATTTTTATTTCATCCTCTGGCTCTGGATAAGTCATCATGAGCTTGTACAGGAACCTATCAATCTGTGCTTCTGGCAGCTTGTAAGTTCCTAGCAGCTCAATAGGGTTCTGGGTTGCCATTACAAAGAAAGGGGTAGGAAGCTTAAAAGTTTCCTTGCCAATAGTGGCTTGTTTCTCCTGCATGCTCTCCAGCAAAGCAGACTGTACTTTAGGAGGGCTCCTGTTAATCTCATCTGCCAATATAAAGTTAGCAAATATAGGGCCCTTAACAGTAAAGAATCCTTTACCCTCCTCATAGGTTGTTATGCCAATAATATCTGTTGGTAGTAAGTCAGGTGTGAACTGAATCCTGCCAAAAATACATCCAGTAATCCTTGCAAGAGTCCTGACCAAAAGGGTTTTTCCAATACCAGGGATGCCCTCTACCAAGGCATGTCCATTAGAGATAAGAGTTTCTACCAGGCCATTAACAACCTCTTCTTGTCCAATAACGATCTTTGCAATCTCAGACTTTACTTCCCTAAACTTGTCCTGATAGAACTTAATCTTCTCTTCAAACTCAACATCCCTCACCTCTTTATTCTCAGCATTATTCATACTTAAGTTTAATTCTAGCAATACTTATATAAAAATTTTCTTATACTCCACTACTTTTCTCTTGAATATTCTCTTAAACTTTTTCTTGAATGTTTCACTCATTAGAGTATTCAGTTGCTTAACATAAAATTTATATAGTTCTAACCATAAATTCTCTCATAGCATGGCAGAGAAAAGAGGTGGGGAGACTAATTCTAGTACTATGAACAAACTTATCCTGAAAAGAGCTGTGTCAAAGAGGATAAAACAAATCCGGGCCAAGGCCTTTATCTCAGAAAGAGAGATATATGACCTTATTCGTGGCTTCTTTAAGAAGTACCTTGGTGTTGATTATGAGTTTACCAGAGAAGAGCTTGTAAAGGAGTTAAGAAGAGTTTACTTCTCCCCTGAGTTACAGCAAAGAGTAAGCAGCCTCTTTGATAAGATTTCAGAAATAGAGCATACCAGTAAAGCCTTTCCAAGAGAAGAGCTGGAAAAAATCCTTGTTGAGTTCAAAGGAATGGTGGATGAGCTAATAGTCTCTCATTACCAGAAAGAAAAGTCCTTCATAAAAAAACTAAAAGACTATGTTCACAGGCTTTTCTCACACAAACAAGAGGCAATACTAGAGGTAGATGAATCTGTTCTCTCACAGAGTGAGAGGGTTGTTGTTAAGATGAACATGCTCCTTGATAACTCCAAGCGATGGTCTGACAAGAACCTGGAAAAAGCCAGGAAAGCCTACCAAGAGCTTTTTGACTTATATAACTCTCTTGATGATACCAGAAAGAAGGTTTATTTCAAGCCTATCCAAGAGCTTTACCAGATGATTAAGAGCAAGGAAAAATAGAAGTCTTAAATAGAAGTCTAACCAAATATAAAACTCTTTAAGGCCAGTAAGGCTTTACTTCTTCTTCCTCAGGCTTCTTCTCCTCTTTCTCTTTGACCATAGTTGTCTTGGTCTTTCTCCTCTTTATAATCATGGTTGTAATGACTATTACTCCTACTAATCCAAGGAATATTAAGAAGTACTTTAAGTTCTCTTTTATCAAAAATTTTGTAATAATACTCTGAGGTTGTTGCTCTGCCTTCCTTGATATGCTGACAAGATATTTGCATCCATCAATAACCCCACTCACCATTCTTGAAGCCTCTTCTCGCGAACCACTCTCTAGTTCTTCTACAGCTCTTAGTAGGAGCTCGTTCAGTTCTGAACACTCAGGATTATCACTGAGCAGGTCCTGGGCAAAGGTTACCTTGGTTTCAACATCCTCGCCTTCCTCTGCTTGTTCTATGGTGCTAAGCAGCACAAGAGCAGAGTCTGATGCTTCTGGATTAGTAACATTAGCAGTTATTTTAACCTCATAGTTTTCTCCAAGACGGTAATTTCTTACCATCAAGGTTATGTTCCTTTTCTCACCCACGCTTAGCTCTTCAAAATAATCTTCTGTGAATTCAAATTCAACATATGAAGCATTTGTACTAGCATTAATCCTTACATCTATTAATGAGGAATTCCAGTTGTTCCTTATGGTTATTGGTATGAGCACTGTCTTGTTTTTATAAACTGTCACTAACTCAGGAACAACTATCTCTATTGCTTTTGGCTTCTCCTCTTCTTTTCTCATAGGAACTACAACAGACCTGGTTATACCTCCTCCACCTCCGCTGGTAGGTTGTGGGTCCTGAGTTGGATCAGGCACATCAGTAACATTAACCCATACCACATTGCTTGTATTACTTAAGCCTCCGGCATCACTTGCTGTGAAATAAACAGTGCAGTATCCCACTTCTTCAGGAACCACACTAACTGAATGACCACTAAAGGTTATTGTGGCAACACTACAACTAGTAACATTATAAGTAAGGTTTGAGGTTTCATTACCATCAATCTCACTACTATCGTCCAGATCATCATCAGGGTCTATGAAGTGCACATCAGTAGTCTTTTTTAAATAATCTGTATAGCTTGTTGTTGCAGTCACATTACTTATATTATTTAATGGGTTAAGCAGACGCGGAGCTCTATTGACATCATCAACAGTAACATTCCAGGTAAAAGATGAGTTCTCATACATATCATCACTCACAATCACAGTCACATTATAACGACGTGAGGAAAAAAAGTCATAACTAATATTCAGATAGCTAGTGGTGCTGTTCAGACTTGCATTAATATACCAGGCATAACTCAGGTTCTCCTGTGCTGTTGTGTCATCAGTTACTGTTATGTTATACAGGATGCTCTGGTTCTCAGAGAAGTTAATAGCAGTCTGAGTGGTTCCATTAAATAGGCTGGTGTTGGTGAAGTTAAAAACAGTCTGAGAGCTAACAGGTCTTCCATAAGGCATTATCCTGGTTATGTTTGGAGGATTGGTCTTGTTAAGCACAGTAAAGTTCTTTACCACATAATCAGTGGCATTATAATAATCAGTTACAGTAATATTCACAGAGTAATTACCAGCATCACCTAGCTGTGGTGTGAAGATAATCCTTGCATAAGTCTTATTATTACTGGTGTTAAGGTATGTGCTTATGTTGAACAAGTCCTTTCCAGTAAGGTTAGTGTCATTAAATGTTACATATTCTGTAAGGTTATATCCACTCCCACTAATGTTTGTAATTGCATAGGCCCCTGGCAGGTCATAATCCTGGTCATCAGCATACACATATAAGCTTGCTGTGTGGGTCTCAATAATCAGTGATGGAAAGCTAAAGGCCTGGATTACAGGGTCATCATTGGTGTTGTTTATGGTAAAGAGGATGGTTTCATTATCAGTTGCTCCTCTTATATCAGTTACAGTAATGACTATGCTGTGATTCCCTATCTGGCTCTGATTTGGTGTATAGTTAACATAAGCATTAATAACAGGGCTCTGCGACAAGTTATCTGTAAGATTGAATACTGCTGTGTTATTGCTTGTGAAGGTAAGGTTGTCATTGTCAGCATCACTTGCATTGATGATTATGGAGCAGATATTATCCTCTGAGCATGACAAGTTGCCAATGCTCATGAGCACAGGAGCAGAGTTATTTCTGATTTCTAGGTTCATTACTTGGGTATCATTGAATCCTTGGTCATCACTAACATTTATGAGTATGGTGTGATTCCCTATCTGGCTCTGGTTTGGTGTGAAGCTTATCAGGCCAGTAGTGCTGTTAATCGTAAAAAAGCTTGCATTGTTACTGTAAGATAGGACTTCTCCCTCATAGGTGTCCTCATCAATATCAGTGGCATTAACCAGATAGACAAAGGGTGATTCTGCATAAGCAGTTAGGTTAGTGATGTTGTTTCCGTCTGTATGATTAGAGTAGGAGCTAAGGACTTCTATGTTTGGGGGATCGTTTGTGTTAGAAACGTTCAAGAACACGTCTTGAGAGTCCTCAGCTCCTGCGCCATCGATGACTGTGATTTTTACATATCTACAAATAACATGATTATTAGTGAGGTTGCTTATGTTTACCAAGCCTGTTGCATTATGGCTGTTGTTAATAGTTGATATGTTCCATGGATTAGTTATTGAGCATACAGTTGGTACAATACTAAAGTTCAGGGTATCATTCACATCAGGGTCATTAGCATAAACATTAAATGAGACGTTCAGCCCCTGAGTGCCTGTCTGGTTTGGTACTAATTCTAGGACAGGAGGTAAATTCACTTGGAGTATGGTAAGTATAAAGCTGCTTGTAGTATTAGCACTTTGGTTATCATAAAGAGTAACATTAATAGTGTAGTTTCCTGACTCAGCATAAGTTGCTGTTCTATTACCTTCAAACATTATCACAGCAGAAGTATTGCTTGTGATATTCACTATTAGGTCAAGGCTTGGAGTTACATTAATACTAAAGTTAAAAGGAGTGTTATTCTCTTCGTCTGTGCCATAGATATAATAATTAAAAACTTCGCTTTCGTTTATGGTCTGGTTTGTGAGTGCAGGGCTGAACTCTGGTATGTCATTAACATACTGCACAGTGAACATAACAAACTTGTTTGTGTTTGCAAATGGAGTCTGATTGTCTTTAGCATAGAATGTGATATTAACATCACTATTATCATAGTCAGGTGTCCAACTAAATACTCCTGTGTTAGAGTTGAAACTCGCGCCATTAGGAAGACTGTCATAGTAACCATAGGTAACTGTGTCCCCATCAGGGTCTGTTGCTGACAGGTTGAAAACATTAGCCTGGTCCTCTGTCACATTGGTGCTGTTCCCAACATCTTGTCCTGAACTATTAGTCATAACAGGGGTTATTGGGGGAGCGTTTTTTATCGTAACATTAACTATTTGTGTTGTTGTGTTGGTTGCATTGCTAAGAGTTACTGTACAGTTCCATGTCTCTCCTCTGCTCGTATCATCAGAGCTTATTACTGATTGTGACTCACTGGGATTGGTCTCGTTTTTGAATGATACACCATCATTGTGCCAGGTAACATTTTCCTGGGTTGTGTCTGTTGAAGCATTCCAGCTACATATTAAATTATGAGTGGTATCAGGCTCTGTAGGGTTTATGCTAGGATTATTTAGGAAGGACACTGAACCTGTTAGATGGATTAATGAGAGTACTAGGATTATTAGTATGAGAAGTAAGATTATTCCTTTGGATAGAATCTTCTCCAGAATATTCTTATTTCTTAATCTTTTCTTATTTAATCTTTTCTTATTTAGACTTACCTTCATTCTTCACACTTTCCTCTAATGCTTTTACAATCAGCTCTTTTATTGGAATGCCTTGCATGGCTGAAAGTATCTTTATCTTCTTGTGCACCTCGTCGGGCACCTCTATGTTTATGTTCACCATTCTAACCTACACCTCGCCCTATTTTTGTTCTGCACTCTTTTGCTTTCTTTTCTAGAACCCTGATTACATAGTCTTTAAGTGTGATATCTTGCATTATAGAAGCCAGTTTTATCTTCTTATGAAGATCTTCAGAGATTTCTATATTAATATTAACCATTCAAACGACCCAAACAATCCAAATAACTTAGTTAAGTTAGTTAAGTAAACTTATTTAGATAACTTATTTATAAAGTTTTTGGTTTGAGGTTTAGAATGCTTTAACTATAAAGTCAGAAGTTGACTACAAACCCATTCACTCATTAGGCTTTGCAAGCCAAGAATTCACATAACTAATATTATGATAAAGCCTGGAAATATCCTCAAACATTGTTTCTTGCTCAGTCAGGCTTAGCTTTTCATACTCAGACAGAAGCTCTAAATACTTTTTCTTAGTAATCTCAAGCTCAAGGAATTCCAGAGCAATATATGCGTTGGTAATCCTAATAACCATCTTGTCAATAGCACAGGCCTTATCAGGAATCTTGAATTCTTTTACCTCTCTTGCAACATCCTCGGGTTCTACTGTAGAAGTCTGGAGCACAAGATTCCTAAGCTCTTCTATCAAGAGAGTAAGATTCCTCTTAGTAATCAAGGCCTTGTCCTGCTCAACCTTCAAGTATTTTGAGAAAGAAGAAACAAATATCTTTCTTAGGACTTCTCTTATCTTCTTCTTCCTATTATTTAAAATATCTTTTAGCTCATCCAAATCAAACTCAAGAGACAATCCTTCACCACAAACCTTAACCAAATAATATCTTAACAATTCATAATACTTATTAAGAGTCTCAAATAACTTTACCTTACCAAGCTTCTTCTCTAACTCATCAATACCATCTAATAGTTTCTTCTTATCCTCCAAGCTCAGCAAGATATGCTTCTTTTTCCTCTTAGTAATAATCCATCCTGCCTTTGCAAGAGCAGCATTAATCTCCTTACGGAAGTAATTATACAAGAGGACAGCAGTTAATAATAATAGAATAATACCTGTTATTATGTACATAAGAATGCCTCTTTCTTCCTCAAAAGGATAAGGAACTTCTATAGCCTTGCAAGGAGGACAAGGCCCTCCACAATCAATGCCTTCCTCACAACTACCATTATGGCAATTCTTAATACCATCATCACAAGTTCCAATATATTCACACTCCTGTACTAGAGGAGGCATGTCTTTTGTTGTGCCACAATCATTCAAATCAACACAAGTCCTGGACTGAGTGCCATTAGGCAGACAAGGACCCCACTCAGAGCAGTTCCAGCTTTCATTACACTCAATCTCTTCCTTGTACTTACAAGGCACTGTTAAGTAAACATCAGGCTTACACCCATGAGTATCAACACATCTCTGAATCTTTACATTACTCCTGTTGCATTTATGATAATCAAAGCACTCAAACTCAGGAATACAAGGCCTTGTAACACCAACACCTCCACCAACTCCTACACCTTCACCAGCTCCACTTGGAGCAGATGGTATTTCTGTGATACAACTAATGGTCACCAGGTTACTGGTATTAGTCTCATTATAAGGGTCCATGGCTATGAACAAGACATACTCTGTAACATCACACACACTAGAACTAATAACTACTTCGCTTGTCACATTATTAATGGAAATGCTTATCTGACTATTACCACTTACAGTGTAAGTAAGGTCATCCAGGTCAGGGTCAGTAAAGTGATTATCAAGATAAAATGCATGGAGAATCTCTCCTTCACTAAAACTCTGATCAGGTATATCCTCTAAAAAGACAGGAGGGTCATTAACATTAAGAACCCTAAGATAAAGGTAGGCTGAGCCCTCACTATTATCGCACCCAATACCATCATTCACTGTGAACTGGATTGTGAAATTACCAACATCATTATTAGTAGGAGTGAAGTTTATAAAGCCGTCCTGTGTGACCATGAATAAAGAATTAGTTGAATCATTGAAAGCACGACTAATCTCAGCAAACAATGAGAAATAAGTGACATTAACATAGTCAGGGTCACTAGCATTAAGCCAGCACTCATAATAAACATCCTGAGTAGCATTAGAACTGCAATTGGATACATCCATAGTTGGAGGTGTATTAATACAAAGGCTAACAACCCCTGCTGCCTTGGCAGTAGGCTTAATAGCTTTCTTGTAAGTCTCAACAGCTTCGTATGTTTTAATCACAAGAAAGAAAGATTGTAAGACAAGGAGTACTACAACTATCAGGATAAATGTTTTACCAAGGCTTTTCATTTACAACCAAATTAATTTTTTTAGATTTATTTAAAACTTTCTAAAAAATTTCTAATTTTTTAGGGACAGCAAAACAAAGATTTCATCTAATCTGTGATTAGATGGAACCGCAAAACCTTGTTTTGCTTGTTTCTAAAAACCAATCAATATAACAAGGACTCATAAGAAAAAAGTGTTTTTTAATTATTACCTTTTTTTCTTCTTTGGAATAAGAATGTAGACAAGAACAACAAGCATGATTACTATGAGAATGATTAATATTATCATAACAGTTTTTATAGTGAGAATACGTGACTTTTCCTTTGTTTCTGGCTCTTCCTCAGGCTCCTCTGTGATATTTATCAAGCCATCATACTCCTTTGTAAGATCTTCAAAGAACAAGGTCATCTTTGTATCATAAGTACCAAGGCTTAGGGGTTGTGTGTCTAAATAACCATCCAGAGTTACTCCTCCCCAAGCAGGCAAGTTCTTTGTCAAGGTTTCAAAAGAGGTAATCTCATTAGAGTTATTATCAAGCACAGACACAATTGCCTTTAGATTAGGAATATCCTCACTCCAAATACTCTCCACCAAGAGATAAAAAGGCCTTATTCCTCCAATAAAAACCTCTCTTGTATAATTCAATAGCTCAACATCAAGGCCTCCTAGCTTAAAATTAGTTGTAGCATTACTCTTTTCTCCATTATAAGCTACTATGAGAGCTGCTTCGTAGTTGCCATGAACATTATTCCCAGAGTCCCATGATGCATATAAAGTCCCTTTTTCCTCGTTCCCAAGGCCTGTAATAATATTGGTTTCTACACTGCCAACAAGCTTTTTATCCTTGTCATAAATCAGGATCAAGCCCTTTGCATTGTTGATAGTTTGATTTCCTTTGCTTGTTACTCCTGCTTCAAAAGCTACTTCCTCACCAGCCTCAACATTGGTTGCTCTGAAATAATCAATCTCCAGATATTTACCAGGGTAAGGAACAAGAACCCATATTTGATGATTTATTCTTACACGTGCAACAAACATTCCCACCCCACCCGGAGGAATCTCAGCACCCCTGATATTAGCTGTGTGTTTACCTGGTTTGTCAAATGAAGCAGGCATTTCCAAGGTGTACTTAATACAACCCCACTCTCCTTCTATAAAAATTTCCTCCTCTTCCAAAGTAATATACTGCGCTAGTTCTCCTACTTTGTCTATCTCTAAATGAGGATTCCCCTCTGGCCTAAAACAGAGATCTTTTTCATATACCTGGTTAGGCTCGAATTTAAGAACAACCCTTCCAGGACTTACTCCTAAAGCACTCACAACCAAAGCATTTATTATAAAGAAAAAAAAGATTAACATAATTACAGAGAAACCTCTTTTTATTACAAACATCATTTCTTTCTCCTTTAAAATAAAAAAAGAGTTAACAAAAAATTGAATTATAAATTCATATTTATGCTTGTCCACAATCAATAGTTATGGTTGCTGTCTTGTCTCCTCCAGGAGTGTCTACCTTAAGTGTTACATTATATTCAACTGTTATCATTCTATTGGCAGCACCATATGATAAATTAGAGCATATACCTGATGAGCTAGCCAAGACATTACCCCAGCTTGTGTCTAGACCACTATTGCATCCTGATAAGCTTGCATCCCAAGTTCCATTTGCAGCTTTGAACTGGAAGTCTCCAACTCCTACGTTATCTCCTCCTAAAAAGGTAGTAGCATTCTTATCTGAACTAAAGTTCACTTCTAGATACTTGTTTCCTGTGTTATTAATCTCCATTCCCTCACATTCATCAGTTACTAGAGTGCAGTTTTCAGTAAACTCACTAGATGCGTTATCAAGATCTGAGCTGAGATCTGCTGCACCTTGGCTACCGCTTCCAAAACTAACGTTCTTCTCAATCCTGCAAGCCGCTACTTCTTCTATTGACAAATTTACTATCCCTGAAGCTCTTCCTGTAACTACTTCTATGCCTAGGAATTGCAGCTGGGATACTTTGTTTAGACTAAGCAAGGTTCCTCCAAGACTGATTACGATTGCTACTACTAGAAGTAAAGCCAAACTCTTGTTGCTCATATCCATTTTTGTTTACCTCCACGGTTTTTTTAATATTATTTTTTATTCTCTGGGTAGTATTGTAAGTGTTACTTTTCCTGTTGATGCTACTGGTTCTGGTGGTGCTGGCAGTATGGTCAAGCTAACCTTGCCCTGACTAGTTGAGGCTGTAGGTCTCTGCAGTGCTACTATTCTTGCATTGCTAATCTCATTTAGCACAACCACTGTGCCTAGGATAGATATAATAACTGTTAATATGACAAGCACAACTATTGTCTTGTTAGAAATGTCTTGATCCATTTTTCACCTTCACCCTTCTAATTCTTTTACTTGGAAAATCCTTTTGATTAAACATGGTTTGAACTAATTTGTATTATATTTTCTGATTATTTATTATATAAATCTTTCGTTCCACAACCCTATTCGTGGGTGAATACTCAGAAATAGTCCCAAGTTGGTAATAATCCTAATTTTATTTTATATGTTTTATATCTATTTTTAACTCTTTGCCTTGCCTTATCTCAAGCTCTTTTGCTCTGATAGTATTAATCAAGTCTTCTTTTAATCCTTTGAGTTCAGAGTCTTTTATCTTCTTTAAATTAAGAGGAAATTCAACAATTACTTTGTTAAGCTCTTCTTTTAAAGACATCTTGTTAGCTGTCTTGTACTTCCTGACCTCACTAATAATGTTTACAGCCAGTTCTCCTGTTTGCTCAGTAGCCTTGTCTTTTAGCTTATTATCATATTCAGGCCAAGCGCTGATATGAATACTCTTACCTCCCTCTCTACTTTTTTTAGCATAATAAGCATGGTATAGTTCTTCTGTGATATGAGGTATTATAGGAGCAAATAACTTTAGGATGCCAAGAAGAACAGTGTACAAGGTGTGTTGGGCACTAAGCCTGGCTTTTCCTTCCTTCTTATCAGAATCATAAAGCCTGTGCTTAACAATCTCAAGATAATAATCACAGAATACATGCCAGAAGAACTGCTCAGCAGCCTTTTTTGACTCTCCAGTGTTATAATTATCAAAGTTTAGGATTGCTTTCTCAACTACTTTGTTAAACCTTGTTAAGAGCCATTTATCAATTAGTTCTAAGTCTTTGAACTTGAGTTTGTTACCTTTCTCTTTATCATAATCTTCTAGATGTTGATAGGCAAATCTTGTAGCGTTCCACAGCTTTGTAATAAACCTTTTGCCAGTAACAAGGTCTTTTTCTTGGAAAGGCATGTCCTCACCCCAGTTAGCAGTGCCTACCCAGTAGCGCACAACATCCACATTATGCTTTTCTAACAAGTCCTCTATCCAGATAACATTACCCTTTGACTTGTGCATACCCTTACCTTTTGGGTCTAGTACATAGGTGCCAATAGCAACATCCTTCCAAGGAATACTCTTAAAGTGAAGATAAGCCTTTAGGATTGTGTAAAAAGCCCAGGTCCTTATAATATCATGGGACTGAGGCCTTAGGCTCAGAGGGAACATCTTCTTAAACTGTTCAGGCTTCTCAAGCCAGCGCACAGCAATCTCAGGACTCATGCTACTGGTCATCCAGGTATCAAAAACATCTTGTTCTGGTCTGAACTTGTCAGAGCCGCATTCACACTTCTTTTTTGGCTTATCAATACTAGGGTCAACAGGCAAATCCTTAATATCAGCTAGCAAGGGCTTGCCACATTTCTCACAATACCATACAGGAATTGGAACACCATAAAACCTTTGCCTGCTAATACACCAGTCCCAGCAAAGATTATTAGTCCAGTCCTCATACCTGTTCCTATAAAAGCCAGGATACCATTTAATCTTTTTTCCTTGTGCTATAAGCTCTTTTTTGTACTTCAGAGTCTTAATAAACCACTGGTTTGAAACCATGAACTCAAGAGGAGTATGGCATCTCCAGCAAGACCCGACTGTCTGCTGTAAGGGTTCCTCTTTTGTTATTAATCCCTGCTCTTTTAGCTCATTAGCAACCTCTTTTTTTGCTTCAGGAATACTCATACCCTTATACTTTTCTGCAAGCTCATTCAAGGTTCCATCAGGGTTAATAATAATCTTTAAATCAAGCTTGTGCTTTTTCCACCACTCAATATCAGTTGTGTCACCAAAAGTGCATATCATAACAATGCCTGTGCCAAACCCAGAGTCAACCTTTTCATCCTCTCTGACTTCAACTATTTGGTTGAATAAAGGCACCCTTACCTTCTTTCCAACTAAGTCTTTGTAACGCTTATCATCAGGATGCACAAATATTCCAACGCATGCTGGCAAGAACTCAGGCCTTGTAGTGGCAATGTTAATCTTCTTACCTTTGTCTTTACCTTCAGCAATCTCAAAATCAACATAATAAAGAGCAGTGCTTCTCTGAGCATCCTCTACCTCTGCCTGGGCGAGAGCAGTTTGGTGATGAGTGCACCATAAAGTTGGTTCTTTACTCCTATAAGCATCTCCTTGCTTAAAAAGCTCTATAAAAGAACGTTGCGAGACTTTCTGAGCCTCAGGGTCAATAGTAGTATAAAGCAGGCTCCAGTCATAGCTATGACCAAGTCCTCTGAATACTCTGCCAGCATAAGCCTTCTCAATCTTTCTACTCTCTTTTAAGCAGAGCTTTCTGAACTCAGACCTTGTGGTGTCTTTCTTGTTAATATTGAATTTTTCCTCAACATACCTTTCTGTTGGCAAGCCATTATTATCAAAGCAAGGAGGAAAATAAACATTAAAGCCCTTCATTCGTTTATACCTAGCGATAATCTCAAATTGTGTGTAATGGAGAGCATGTCCTACATGTAAGTGGCCTGAAGAAGCATAAGGTGGCGGAGTGTCAATACTATATATAATCTTCTTGCTCTTAGGGTCAAACTTATAGATGCCTTGCTCTTCCCAGTACTTTTGCCATTTTTTCTCAACCTTTTCAGCGTTATAAGTTTTGTCTAACATGTTTCTTATAAGAGAAAAATAGGCGTATATAAAGTTTATGTCTTTTTCTGCAGAATCTCATCAACCCTCTTTAAGTACTTCATTAACAGCTTGTTCTGGTACTCTACCTGGCTCATCCTGTCATGCAAATCCTTTCTTAACAACTCAATCTCATTCTTTCCAACTTTTTTCTTATGAGTAGCACGTATATGCTCCAAATCCTTTAAAGCCTCTTTCATAGTACTAAACCTTTCCTCACACTCACGCTTGCTAACATGCTCTTTTGCCATTACATGCTTTCTTGTCAGTTTATGAGACTCCTTAACCTTGGCCAGTTCATTAACAAGCTCTCTCATAAATTTGGCATTCTCAGATAAGACTTCCTCATGTTTCTCAAGCTTTTTTAACTCCTTTTTCAAATCATTAATATCTTTTCTCTGAACAAACTTTTTTAACTCCTCCTCAAATCTGTTCATATCAGTGATTTTCTTAGCAAGAACCATCTCATTATGAGCAAGGCTCTTCTCAAGCATTTCAAGTCTTTCCAGCTCTTTCTCTAGCTTATCAACTTTTTTACTTAATCCAGAAATTTCTTTTCCAGAGTCATTGTCAGACTTCTTCTTGAACAAGCTAAAAACACCCTCTTTTTTAATAAGTAATAATTAAAGTTAGGTTATTAAGTTTAAATAATTTTTCATAGTCATAAACAAATTTAGTTAACTATTTATACTTCAGGCTCTTTTCTTTTAGTTATGGCTAAGCCTAAAAAGAAAAAAAGGACTAAAAAACAAACTTTAGTGGCTGCAGGTGCTAAAAAAGAAAAGAAAAAAGAAGAAAAATCAAAAAAAGAAAAAATTCCAAAGAAAAAGAAAAAACAAAAATCAGGCAATATCTTTACTGCTATTATTCCTCTTGGAAAAGATGACAAGATAAAGCTAGGGTTAGTACAGGAAACATTTGACCTTGGGGAAATCAAGGAGTTAAAATATTTGTTAAAAACTCATAAAGCCAGGTTTTCAGAAGCAGACTTTGATACAAGCCCTGGTTTTCTTCAAACTTCAAAATACCTTTCTCTAATCTGTAATGTTCTTGATGAGGAAGTAAAAAAAAGAGTTGAGGAACTAAATCAGAAAGTTGTTAAGCATGAGAAGGAGAAATTGTTTGAGGACTTTGCTAATAATGCAGAAGAAAAAATTCTTGGATTAATAGCACCACACATTGTTGGCTTAAAAGATGTGAAAAAAGCAGGTCTTATCCAGCTTTTTGCAAAAGAAAAAGTACATATACTTCTATTAGGAGACCCTGCTACTGGAAAAACAGATATTCTTAGAAGCATCTCAGAGTTTGCTCCTATTAGCAGCTTTGGTCTTGGAAGCGGTGCTAGCAAGGCAGGCTTAACCCTTACAATACTTGGCAAAGAAGTTGTTAAAGGACTCCTGCCATTAGCTGATAAAGGAATTGCTTGTATTGATGAGCTCAACTTGCTAAGAAGTATTGACAGGGCAGGCTTGCTTAATGCTATGGAAAAAGGATTTGTAACCTATGATAAAGGCAATACTCATATCAGGCTTGATGCTAGGATAAAAGTGTTTGCCACTGCTAATCCAGGAGGAGACAGATTTGTTGGTAAGAGCAT